>DATDEW010000063.1:0-6070 GCA_036522935.1 Kapaibacterium sp. (SeqCode) | reverse complement strand
GAACGCAACGTTCTGAATGCTTGAGGCCTGCACAACGAGGTCTTTAAGAGTCTGATTTTTTACTTTCTGGTATTCTTCGTCAGAAACTCCCTCTTTGATTAATTTATTTATTTCATCATCCATTGCTGCACGTACCTTATCGATCTCAATCCCCGCTTTAGCGACAGCGAGGAAGCCAAAAACGCCGTCTTTTTCCATATTCAGTGCAAGCGGCTGAAGGTTTACAGTGAGTTGGTCTTTATCTTGCAAACGCTTTACTAAACGAGAACTATTGCCGCGGGCAAAAACATTAACAAGCAAATCAAGAGGATACATATCCTTGTCACCATCTGGCACCGTCTTCCATGAATACGCAACAGCCGGAAGCGGAGTATGCTTTTCGGCTACTTCCATATAGCGTTCTTCGGTCTGAAGTGGTTCGGGGATATAATCTCTAACGATCGTCTTTCCTTTTGGAATATCACCGAAGTACTCTTCTACTGCTTTCTTTGCCTCAGTTGTCTCGAAATCACCGGCTACGACCAAAGTTGCATTGTTTGGTATATAGTAGGTTTTATAGAAGTCGACAAACTCCGAAATAGCAGATTGATCAATGTATTGCGCTTCGCCGATCGGTGTCCAGTGGTATTGGCTCTTTTTGAAGACTGATTCCATCATCTTCAAGAAGAATGTACCGTAGGGCTGGTTATCATAGCGGTTGCGACGTTCTTCTTTAACGACCTGACGCTGTGTTTCGACACCGACAGAGTCAACTTTTAGCCAATTCATTCTGTCAGACTCCATCCATAACGCTAAACGCATTTGGTTTGATGGTACGTCGTCATTGTAAAATGTTCTATCAGATGCTGTATGAGCGTTAAGCTCACCACCGACTGACTCTATGAGCTTACCGTATTCACCCCGAGCTATCTGATTTGTCCCTTCAAACATTAGATGTTCAAAGAAATGAGCAAATCCGGTTCTATCAGGACGCTCGTCTTTTGAGCCGACATGGTAATAGACACGAACTGCAACTACGGGCGCAGACCGCTCTTGATAGAGAATAACATGTAAGCCATTCGGGAGGTCATACTCCTCGAATTTGACCGGCTTCATTACCTGTGCGAAGCTTGTCGCCCCATTGGTGATAAAGCACAGCACTAAAAGAGAAAGAAGTCTTTTCATAAGAATAAATATGTGAAAATGCACTAATTTTGCACCAAAGATAACGGTATTAAACAGGTATTGTTTCAGGTTTTTCGGGATAGAAGACTACTTCGATGGCATTTCCGCTCGAATCTGCAGCATAAAATGATTCTGACCTATCCCGATGTACTTTGACGGTGGTATTGTGCTCTTTTGCCATTTTCTCAAGATATTCACGGCTTTTTACCCGAAATGCAAGATGAGGAGGATGCTGTCCCGGTGTCACAAGAGCAATTTTTACCCCACCTGCTTCGATAAGAGCCCATGAGTCGTCCTGATAAAGAATCCCTATTTTCGAGAAGCGAGACCGGTAGAATTCGATGTCTTCGGTGATATTTGTGCTTGTAAGTGCAATATGATCAAATTCCAGATCCATAACGTTTCTTGAATATCGGTGGAAGTAGTATTACTACGCTTGCAATTAACCCGACGAACATCGGTTCTATTCCCCAAAGATATTGTGCTTCCCCATCGCCGCCGAGTATATTTCCGACGATGAACTGTAGTAATGATACAAGTCCCGAAACAACCATTGCAATTTCAACTCGTTTACCCGATGGCTTTAGTTTAGGGAAATAACTTAGTGTAAGCGGTAATAAAAGCGTCGGCACAAGGACGGAGCTAAATGAATACCAGATAAGATATATCTTTGTAGAAAGTGAGATGACTATAACCGATAGCAATGCCGTTACGACAAGACCAATCTGAATGAATCGTTTTTCTTTGTCTTCTCTTCCCTTTCCCCAAATTCGCCATAGAATATCCCTGCCTATGATAGTAGCGCTGGTGAATGTGAACGAGTCGACTGTGCTCAAGACCGTTGCAAGCATTCCTGTATAGAAAAGTCCTTTGATACCGACCGGCAATAGATATTCCGCAAGAGCTGGATATGCGAATTTACTTTCGGATAGGTTCGGAAAAGCTGCAAAGGCATATAGCCCTGTTGCATTGGTCATAAAATCAAAGATAAGCCAGAAGAAAACAGACCAGTACATTCCCTTTTTAGCGATCTTGGGTGACGAAACTGCAAAGACTCGTTGATGAACATTCGGGTCGACCAGTGTCGTCATGGCTGCAACATACCAAACCAGAACGTAGAGGAAGGAGAAATTACCAAACGGACTTGTATGAGAATCGGGTAAATGCGAAGTAAGATATGACAACCCTCCAAATTCAGAGAATGCAAATGGAATGATGATGCCAAAACCAACAAACATCAAGATGAATTGCAGTATATCTGCTCTGACCGAAGCTCGAAAGCCGCCATAGAAAAGATAGGTTATTGAGCTTACTATTGCAATAGCAACCGAGAATACGAAAGAAAATCCGAAGAACCACTCATAGAGTGTTGCCAACATCATTATATATGCGGCAGGGCTTGTCATAAATGATGTTGCTACTGCGCCAATATAGCCCGCTCTTACACCATATACCCCTCTTAATCTATCGGGTATTGAAACATGAACTGTATCCGAATTCACTCGTGAAGCAAGAATCCAAGCAAATAAAAGTCCGGCAACATAATATGGCACGCCGAATACTATCCACGTGACGATGCCGTTGTCATAGACATATTCACCGACAGCAATGATGCCGCCATACCAAGTGGAGACAAGCGATGCAACAAAGGCAGGGAGAGTAAGCTTTCGTCCGGCAAGGATATACTCTTCGACCTCGCTCTTGACCTTCCCTTTCCGCTTAAAAGTAATAAACCCTATAAATGCATTCGCAACGATGTATCCGATGATAATGCAAAGGTCAATAGTAGAGAGGTTTGGAAGTACGACTTGCTTCACGGTGCGAGAGGAAAAGGAACAGAAATGAGCAGTGCACCTGAATCTATACTTACCAAGACTGGAGAAGATGTAATAATATTACTTAGTCCTTCCCTATCACCGAACTTCATGTCTTCATCATTGATCGGATAGAATAGTCCTTTGGTAGTTACGCCATATGCTATCGGCATCGGAGTAAGAGATATTTGAGATTCAAATACTCCCTCTATAAACACTGCAGGCATATTCTCATGTAGAAAAAAGTGCTTATGGGTTGCATCATACGCTGCTATATTTCCCAGTGTTATTGAATAACGAAGGAGGACGCTAAAGTTAGTCAATAAGTGATCAGTCCGCTTCCCATGAATTCCAAGCACATTTATGCTCTTCGGCTTGAATTGTTCGTTAGCGTAATCAAGGGCTTTTTCAAAATCGTTAGAGTATTGACTCGGATTCTTGATGATCTTGACATCTTTACCACGGTAATGATCATGTGTTTTCTCATCTAAGGAATCAAGATCCCCAATGATAACATCCAGAGACACATCCATCTGCTTCGCATACCGTGCCGCGCCGTCGGTTGCAATGACGACATCGGAATTCTCTATAAAATGATCTACGAACTGCTTCGTTGGCTGTTCGCCGTCGAGTAGTATGAGGATATGATCCGTATTCATCACAACCCTATCTCCAGACCACCATAAAGATTCATCGGCGCACCAACGAAGAACCCTGCGCTTGACTCTACATAACTTGTATAAAGAGTATTTGCGATATTGTTTATCTGGAAGGTAACCTTCACGAAGTTAAGTCCCAGCAGATCTTTTTCTATGAGTGACAGATTAGCATCTGCCACGAAGAATGCGTCGTTCTTTAAATAATCACTATTTCCAATATCGCCATACATCTCACCTACGTATCGACCAATCACGCCTACTCCAATACCATCGGTAATATTATAGTGGAAGTCAATTGCTCCCATAACCGAAGGAAATCCTATAGGTGTTTTACCTACTGGCAGCGTAGGGTCATCATAGGAGTCAAATTGCTTTATTTCGTTCTTGCTTACTGTGAAGTTCAAACCTACTTCAAAGAGCGTGCTATAAGCATATCTCCCATTATACTCGATGCCCATGTGGATAGTACTCTCTGCATTTCCGACAATAGACGAACCAAATCTATCTTTCTTACCTGTCTTGATAAGCTCATCAGTAAAGGGCATGTAGTAACCGCCGAGCGAGGAAGTCAGAACTCCGCCTCCGATAGATGTATTCAAACGAACGCCAAGTTCAACATCTAGTAGACTCTCGGGTCTGATAAGCGGTTGGGTATAATCATATGTGCCGAATTGCGTTTTTTGAAAATTGGGTTCAGTAAAGAACTCCGCGTTGTAGTAGTCTTTCAGGCGTGGCTCACGGGTTGTATATGAAACACTTCCAAATGATGTCAACGCATCTGATAAAATGATATTAATTCCAAGACGTGGATTGAGAAATGTCAACGGTACGGTGAAGTCGTGCGATGTAAATCCGGGTAAGAGTCCGCTACTCGAGGCAAAAGCAGAATCTACATAGAAGGGTTTTTCGTCATAGAATCTATATTTCTGATTCACGAGCTGCGCAGCAACAGTGACACTAATATCATCAGAAGCATGATATTGCTCCGAGGCATACGCAGAGAGCACATCCTTTCCGCCGTTATATTCATAGTAGTGATAGTCACCCGGTAGATCAACAGGCATCTTCGCCGCACTCAAGAGCTTCCCCCAATGCAATGACCGATGGATACGTACTTCACCTCCGACATTTAACGTGCCATTCTCATGTGTATACTCAATTCTCGGCAGCCAACCGAACTGTTTATTCCCGACATAACCACGAGTAAGCTCATTACCAAGTGTTGTATCAGTCAGAGCTGTGAAACCATATTTTGCAGCATACTCAGGTGTTAAACGATAGTAGTAGCTATGAGAATATCCAGTGGACGGTCTCACCCATGTCCCATCATAATCAAACTGTCCGTCGCCTTGAATATAAAAAAGCGAATTTGTAAATTTGGTGTTATTATTCAAACTCCAAGTCGAAAGGAATTCATAATGGGGTTGAAAGAATCGCTCACCTTCTTCTGGGCGGCGTTCGTATGTAAAGCTCTCTGACCAGTTAGTTTTTCGCAGCTCTTTATCATCGAAGTTACTACGCGCTTCATCATCAGGATAGATACCATAGTAATCGAGGCCATCCTCTATCTGTCCACCATAAAAATTAAACTGGTACGAAAAAACAGAGTCGTATTTCATGAGTGAAAGATGGTAGGCATTGAGGTCGTTCTTATCAGCATGTCGATACCCGTCACTCTTGAACTTCGAGAGCCGCGCACTTATAGCATACTTATTGTCAATTAACCCAGAATTGATTTCAAATGCAAACTTAGCTGTATTATATGAACCATACATTGCGCTGACAACATACGATGGCACGATAGCAGGAGCAGTAACAACGTTGATTGAACCGCCTATAGCTGCGGGACCATAGAATGCTGTACCTGCGCCGCGCTGAATAGTCATACTCGTTGTGCTTGATGCAAGGTCAGGCATATCGATCCAATAGACGTTATGATCTTCCGGGTCATTCTGCGGAATGCCATTGACAAGGATAGAGAGACGACGCTGATCGAAGCCGCGAATATTACCGAACGAGTATCCGGAATAGAGTCCGCTTTGTGAATAAAAGACCATTGACGGTTGATTCGACAGGATAGACGGCACATCCTTATACTCCGCCGAACGTTCTATCTTCTCTTTGGTAATAGTTACGTATGGAACAGGCGTGATGTTCTCTTCTGCGGGAAAGCCCGTCACGATAACTTCCTTGGAATAGACCTTTTTTACGCTGTCTTGTGCAGATGCAGTGGCCACAATGAAAAGGACAGCAACAACTGATAAAATATACTTCATAAACAAATAACCGTTTTTCTTTACTTTAATAAGCAGAGAAAAACGGTTATCATAGAAGTTTTTTTTACGAACGCGCTCTATGGTATCGTTTCCCTCCGCCGGTATTAGCCGGATCAGGTTGTAAGGGTATTATCTCAGTCCAATTTCTCGGACACCC
>DATDEW010000062.1:0-2205 GCA_036522935.1 Kapaibacterium sp. (SeqCode) | reverse complement strand
GTCGCTGCCTTCCCTATACTCTACAACATCGATCGAAAGTGTCGGGAGAATCACCTCCGAGAATCCTATCTCACCCACTCCATCGATCTCAACGATGAAGCGTCTGTTCAAATATGGGTTGTGACGAAATATAGACATCTTTATCCTCCAATATAATTTCTTACACCAGCAATAAAAGTGTCTCATACGAAACACTCCTACCAGAATAGCGGATACTTGTTCGGATCAGCTTCCGACATCATCTCATAGACAACACGGAAGACATCATCGCCTGATGGCTTTGAGAAGTAGTCACCATCAGAGCCATACGCTGGGCGATGCGGCTTTGATGTAAGCGTGATCGGGGCAGAATCAAGGTACTTATACCCCGATTGTTTTTCCAACACTTCCTGCATCATAAATGCTGTTGCGCCACCCGGAACATCCTCATCCATAAAGACGATACGGTTTGTCTTCTTTAGCGACTCGGATATCTTTCCGTGAATATCAAATGGCAGTAACGACTGCACATCGATCAACTCAACTGAAATACCGAACTTCTCAAGTTCTGCAATACCCTCTTGTGCAACTCTGCAACATGCGCCGTAGGTTACGAGAGTTACATCGCTTCCTTCTTTCAATACTTCAGGTACACCAAGCGGCACGGTGAACTCACCAATATTTGCAGGAAGTTTTTCTTTTAACCGGTATGCATTGAGTACTTCTACGATGAGTGCTGTATCATCAGAGCGAAGCATTGTATTGTAAAATCCTGTTGCTTGTGTCATGTTACGAGGGACAAGAACATACATCCCGCGGACCGCACCAAGTATCATGCCCATCGGTGAACCACTATGCCACACACCTTCGAGACGGTGTCCACGAGTCCTAACAATGACCGGCGCTTTCTGTCCGCCCTTCGTACGCCACTGGACTGTCGCCAAGTCATCGGACATTCCTTGCAATGCATAGAGTAAGTAATCAAGATACTGTATCTCGCATATCGGACGAAGTCCGCGCATTGCGGCTCCTATTGCCTGACCTAGTATTGTTGCTTCGCGGATACCGGTATCGGTGATACGGATCTCGCCAAACTTCTCTTGCAATCCGTCAAAACCTTTATTGACATCGCCGATCTTACCAATGTCTTCTCCAATAGCAAATATCTTTTCATCACGAGAGAATGCCGCATCAAAACATGCATTCATTATCTGTGAGCCATTGACCTCCTCAGATGAATCAGTAAAGACTGCCTTAACTTCCGGTACAAGCAGCGCAGCATCTTTCGACTCACTATAGAGATGTGAACTGTACTCGTTCTCGGCTTTATCAATTCGAGATAACAACCACTCTTTCAGTTTTTCTTTCGCAGGAGCCGCTTCGATGTTCGCAAGGCGAATTGCTTTACGTGCTGCCGAAGTAACATCACGATGAGCAGGTTCACGATGTGATTCAAGCTCTTGCTTGACAGCGGTTACATCATCCCCAAGTGAGCATTGGGTAGACAGCTCATTCAACAGTGAACTAACTTGGGTAACTTCTTTGCGTATCGGGCTAATGAATGCTTCCCATGCCTTGGCTTTTGCTTCATCAACGATCTCTTTATCTTCTTTGTCAATTGCTTCAAGTTGTGACGTGGTAGCAACGTTATGGCTTACCATCCACTCTCGCATCTTCTTAATACAATCATGTTCTTCTTCCCAAGCAAGGCGTTCTTTGGATTTGTAACGCTCATGTGAGCCGGAGGTAGAGTGTCCTTGCGGCTGGGTTACTTCGGTTATGTGGAAGAGAGCCGGGGTATGATCCTTGCGAACTTCAGCTACACCTGTAAGATACATATCGCAAAGCGCAACATAATCCCATGCTTTGGCTGTACGGAAGATAAAGCCGTCACCATTTTCATCAAGCTTAAATCCTTCGAGTGCTTTCGAGATAGATTTCTTCGTTGTCTGATATTCAGCAGGTACAGAGATGCCATACTCATCATCCCATACCGAGACGATCATCGGTATCTTCAAGACACCTGCGGCATTGACTGCCTCGAAGAACAATCCTTCCGAAGTACTTGCATTGCCTATCGTACCAAATGCTACTTCATTTCCTTTGTTGGTGAAGTTCTTCAGTGAGTGAAGAGCTTTGTTCTCGCGGAAAAGTTTTGATGCGTATGCCAGACCTACAAGTCGTGGCATCTGCCCACCGGTCGGTGAAATATCTGCAGATGAGTTC
>DATDEW010000061.1:0-2683 GCA_036522935.1 Kapaibacterium sp. (SeqCode) | reverse complement strand
GAATAAACTTCTCCGCTTTGATACGTATCTTACGTCCACTCCTGAACTCGCCGAGTACATTCGCTATTTTACTGCCCGACCCTTCAAACTTAATTGCTTCACATCCTGTAATTATCTCTAACTTACCCGGTCCGTTCTTTTGTGCATCAGGTAAGACATGATCGAGCATCGAAAGCTTTTTACCGAACGGACAACCGATATTGCAATAGCCGCATCCGACACATCCGTTAATATTTGCTGAGACAGAGCCGGAGCTGCTTGGCTGCGAGTTAAGCCCAAGCTTCTTAAGTCCGTCCATAAATAATACTCCGCCGGGGTTAAGATATTCTTTATCTGCATAGAACGGTGACGGGTTCACTCCCATGAGAGTATTGACGTATTGCATAGAGTTCTTGACGGTCTGTGAGTCAAGCCCTGCATTGAGCCCACGCTCATCATTCCACTCGTCAAGTTTAGCACTGGGCAGGTCGAAGCACACTGCATTATTAACAACAGTTGAACCGCCGACGCATGAACCTTGGAAAACCTGGAATTTGAAATCACTTGCAGTTTGTAGTGCGCCGTCAGCATAAAGCCGCGAGACCATATCGATCTCATCTTCATTAAAGGTAGAGCGGTCGTAGTGTTCACCACGCTCGACCATGACGACGTGTTTGCCTTTCTTTACAAGTTCATTTGCTAAGATGCTTGCCGCAGCACCGGAGCCAACGATACAAACTTCAGCAGAAAACGTATCACCGGTGATCTGACTCTCTGAAAGAGTCTTGAGTTCTTTGCGTGGAGCCGGAGGATTGTTCGCCAGACGAAGAGCACTATCACTGCGTTTGCTAAATGGTACATATCCGATAGATGGATGCACCCGTGGGTCATTATAGTATCCCATATAGCAAAGCTGTTTGGACATACGTATCATCGCACTTAAGAACGTACGAATGAATTTTGGTGTCAAGGCAAGTGAGACATCACTGTAAAATCTTTTCTTTAAGTATGCAAGACGTTTCTCGCGCGACATGTATGGTATCGGCGGATTGAACGAGAGCAGGGGATAGAGATACATTGCCGTCATTACGATCTTTGATATCCACTTCGAGCGGGCGCGAAATCCCGCCATGTATCTATCCACATTGTATGCGATCTCTTCATCGGAAATAATGGTCTTTCCGTCACCATTAATGACAACTTCTGCTATCGATTTCATGGCGCGAAATTGCATCGGAGTAAAATACTGAAGTTTGAGCCGTGCGCGTTCGGCAGCAACAAAGAACCACCACAACAGGCCTGCGATCAGACCGTCAAAGACTATCGAGACAACGAGTATCTCTGTAACACTTGTCGGAAATGTCGTCGGATTAATAGCGTAATTATTTTTTGCGAAGAGCACGAGCGTTACGCTTGCTATCTCGGCAACGATCGATGCAAGAATGATAACGACGATCATCTCACGGTACTTCCAGATATTCGCCGCGGCAAAGAAGGAGAGAAATGCGAATAAACTGATCTTCACCGTCGAGTTATTCACATAGGCAGGGTCGGTGAGAAAACGGTACGCATCAAAACTTTCGGGTAAGCTGACTATGCCGGGTATTAAGTATCCGATAGTCGCGAATGTATAAAATACTGCAAGACATTTGAGATACACACTAAGCCGATTCTCTTGCGGAGTGATCGTCATGATAAGGTCTCCTATATGTTAAAGTGATGAAACAAGCAAACTTGGTGCGTGGGGCGCACATGTGACATAAACGAGAATACGAATATAAGACATTATTTTCCGATTTCCAAATAGAAAATATCTTTGCCCCATATTATCCCACTGACTCTATTACTTTATCATCAATTCGTTTATTTTTGCTGTATATTTGTGGTATACACTTATAACGATAACTCTATACAACTATGCGTACAAGATTACTTTCTGCCCTAATTGTACTATACATATGTGCCTTCTCGGCAGCATCTTCGTTTGCCCAATCCACTCAAGGACGCATTGCGTTCGGATTCGATTTCGGGCTCAATAAACTTTATGGTGACTTCCGCGATAACCAGTTCTGGCTTCAGGGCGATCTCTTTGCCCGGTGGAATATTATTGACTATCTCTCATTGCACATTGGCTATAATGGCGGTCAGATGAGAATGAAGGTCAATAGTGAAAATCTTGGTAATTACCCGTTATACTTTGGTGCTACAGACGATAAATTCTACCCCACTCCGGGTGATCCGACAAAACCAACGGAAATTGATAGAAGTGAAAAGAATAAGATCCGTCATGGCGGATTTCAGGCAATGCTTGGGTTCAACATGTTCCCTCACCAAGAGTTCGTACCTTGGCTCGGAGGCGGTATCGAGATGTTGAACTTCGAACCTCGCACGCTCGATCTTGATGAAGGTCTGCCATATCTTTCCTCGGTCGGATATGAGCGCAATGTGCTTGGGTATATCCTCGGGGCCGGTTTTGAGTTATATATTTCTGATAATGTCGTATTTAACGGCAAGGGTGTATTCCATTTTGCTAATACTCCTTGGCTTGATGACTTTACACAAGAAGCATATGACGCATATGAAGCCAATGGCACGAGCGCTGTTATTGATAAAGATGCCGGAACAGCCGACGCATTTCTTACATTTGGTATCGGTTTCTCGTACTATATCTTTGGCGATCAGGATGCCGATAAGGACGGGCTTC
>DATDEW010000060.1:0-5155 GCA_036522935.1 Kapaibacterium sp. (SeqCode) | reverse complement strand
ATATTTCGTTTCGAGACACCAATATTGGTATCATGGTTGTCCATGGAGGGTCAATCCTTCGAACTTCAAACGGTGGTACTTCATGGACAAAAAGAACGAGTGGGACAGTCTACGATCTATACTCTGTCGAATTTACCGGTGGCGTAGAATTTACAGTTGTAGGACAACTTGGCACAATTCTTCGTAGTACAGATGGTGGTTATAATTGGTTGAATCAATCAAGTGGGACAAAATATAGGCTTCTCAGTGTCATGTTTGTTAATGACAGCACTGGATGGATAGTCGGAGATAGCGGCATTATTCTTCACACAACTAATGGTGGAATTTCGACACCAAGTCTGTCACATTTGGATGCTCCGTCAGCAATCGACTTTGGAGATATTGATGTTGGCTCGATGATAGATACGACAATAGAACTTCATAATTCCGGTAGTGCAGCATATGATATTGGGTATTACACTTTGAATGATGCTGCTAACGGTTTCAAACTCTTGGATACCTCATTACATATTATTTATGTTGATGCAATTGGAAAAATAAAACTCCGCTTTGCTCCTGTAACGGAGATGACATATCAGGCAATGCTTACGATAAGCAGATATGAGACAGTGAATCTCTACATAGATACTATCAAGCTTTTCGGCAAAGGCATAAACTCAAAACTTTCTGTAAGTCAACCTGCTTTAGACTTCGGGAATGTCGATTCTGCATCGAGTAAAACACTATCCTTCAATCTAGTAAATAAAGTTACGTCTTCTATTGTCATTAACTCGGTTTCAATTACCGGATCAAATCAATTTTCTATGGTGTCGCCGAGCACTCCATTCACTATTTCAGGCGGAGAGCAATCGGAGATTTCGGTTAAGTATTCACCAACGATTAATGGGACAGCAAAAGCGACATTGAGTATAGTGGCAGAGGATGGAACAACAGTTCTGGTTCCTCTAAGTGGTTTTGGTGTTGGTAAAGGGGATACGACATCATCCTTCACTCGCTTAGAACCAAAAAAAGTTGATCGTATTGTAGTTGCTCCGAACCCGTCCTCAGGGACAAGCTCACTATACATCGAAGCATCTTCGTACTATGAAACAGTTACACTTTCATTTCTAGATGAGACTGGTCGAGAGATAGGTACACAATTCATCGGCTCATTAGCTGAGGGTAAGAATTCTATTCCCTTGACCTTACCACAGACATCAGGTCTTATTTTTATCAGAGTACTATCAGCCGGAGAGAATATAGGTACTGTCCGAGCAATTCTCAATAAATAGAAATAGGGTTATGCTATCTCTAACTTAACTTTCTTGCCTAACGCTTTGGCGTACTTCGATAGAGTAGAAAGTCGGATATCTTCAGAGTGATTTTCAATACGTGAGATAGCTGACTTGTTCGTCTTGAGCTTCTTTGCTATTTCATCTTGAGTAAAGCCAGCTTGCTCACGAGCTGTTTTGAGCAATACGCCTATCTTGAACTGCACATATCCTTCATCAAAACCTTCTGCAAATATAGGGTCTGTTTTTTTTTGCTTGTCTATAAAACGATCTACATCACCCATTACTCTTTCTCCTTTCAAATTCTTTCTTTCTCTCGGTAGCGAGCTGTATCTCTCGCTGTGGTACTTTATCGGTTTTCTTTTTGAAGCCGTGAGTTACAATGATAATATTCTCACCACTCCAGAAACAAAGCAAGCGAATAGAGTCCTTCGCATGGATTATCCGTATCTCCCATATATCATCTGTCCCATCGAGCTTCTTCAAGTACTGCGTCGAGACTCTCTGTAGTTGCTCAATAGCTTTCAGCACCCAAACGGCTTTCTGTCTCACTTTAGAAGGTAATGAGACAAGGAAATCTTCTACCGGGTTACCACCTGTTTCCGTTCTGTAAAATTCTACTACCCTCATGTAAAAGTTTACATATATGTTAACCAACTGACTTGTAGCCAGACCTGTTCCAACTTTTCTTCAAAAAACTTTCGGTTTTTCTTGCATTTGGGTAATTCATGTATTATATTTGTACCATAAAGTGGGGGAAAGTGGGAATATCTACGCTTAATTGTTCAATGTGCTTAGGGTGAGGGGGCAAAGAATCCTGGGCGCTTTGATGTGGTTTTCCCCTTTCTCCACTTTTTTATTATCTCGAGGGGCAGCTTAACCAATGTCATCTTTCAAAGGCAGTGATATATATGCAGTTGACGCCAAAGGCCGCGTCAGCATTCCGGCTAAGATGCGGCGGAATATCAGCCCCGAAGCTCGAAGCACCTTCGTCGTCACCCGTGGTATCGAAAAATGCCTCTACGCCTACCCGCTCGACGAATGGAAAAACCTCGAAGAAAGTATCAGCCGCCTCAACCAAACAGTTGATAAGGATAGGTTCTACGCGCGAATGCTGATGCAATGGTCTGAAGAACTTACGATGGATACGCAGTACCGCCTGCTCGTGCCGCACGGACTGCTCGAATTTGCCGAGATAAAAAAAGAAGTGTATTTTGTCGGTGTGCTCGATCACATCGAGATGTGGCATCCAGCGAACTTTAAGAAATACCTTGAATCAATGCGTCAAAGCTACGAATCGGTAGCCGGCGAGGTTCTCGGGTTTCAGGATAAGCGTTAGGCGCACGTTCATTGAAAACCGGTGGCAAGCGAACATTACCATACGCCGGTTCTACTGGCTGAAGCAGTTGATGCTTTAGCGATCAAGGCGGATGGTATCTATGTAGATGCAACACTCGGCGGCGGCGGATATACCGAAGCCATTGCCGAACATCTGGCTGATGGGAAAGTCTATAGCTTTGATACCGACCCAAATGCAATTGCTTTTGCATCAGAGAGGCTTCAAAGATTTGGCGAGAGAGTGGTCATCGTTCGCGAAAATTTTCGACAGATTCAAAACGCCCTTGCAGAGCGTGGTGTAAAGAGTGTAAACGGCATCGTCTACGACCTCGGTATTTCAAGCCGGCAGATAGATACAACATCTATCGGCTTGAGCTACCGGTTCGAGAGCGAGCTGGATATGCGGCTTGATCCGCGTCTGGAGCGGACGGCAAAGGACATCATCGCTGACTACGATGAGTACGAGCTAAAAAAAGTGTTTCGCGATTACGGCGAAGAACCGTTCAGCGGAAGAATTGCAAGGTGGATCGTTGAAGATCGGAAAAAGGGACCAATTGAGACGACGGTCCATCTTGCGCAAGTTGCGACACGCGGCATTCGTGAAGATAAAAAGAGTGCAGTACTTGCACGTATCTTTCAGGCATTACGCATCGAGGTCAATGATGAGCTCGGCGCCTTACGCGAATCGCTCTTTGGTGCTATGGAAGTGCTTGCGCCAGAAGGGAGACTTGTGGTCGTGAGTTATCACTCGCTCGAAGACCGCATCGTCAAAGAGTTTTTTAATACACTTGCAAAGCCGCTGACAGAAGCGGGCTCGGCGAAGTCGCTGATGATGGCAATTGATGATGAGAATGCAACGCTTTCTCTAATCACACGAAAGCCGGCAATAGCAAGTGAAGAAGAAGTAGCACGTAACCCGCGAGCACGCAGCGCAAAGATGCGTGTCGCCGAGAAACGGTAAGAAGTTTTAGAGAAGGTAATTTGTAATGGCACAACTCGTTATAGCTCCGAAGCTCAAAGATATGTCACAAGGCGCACTTGGCGCACGACGTATGACCATGCCATCACATGATGAGCATGAAGAAGAGCTTTCGTATGCTCCCACCGCTACAAATACAAATCAAAAGAAGAAACAGGGCGAAACGCTCGAGAAGGTCGTCGGACGTATTCCGACGCTTTATATCATCATCTTCTTCACAGTTTTTACAGGATGCGCAGTGCTCATAATCTGGAACACGCTGCAGGTAAACCGTCTGACGCTTGAGAAAGCACGTCTTGAGAGCAAGACGGAACAGACAACACAGCGCATCATCAAACTTAAAGCGCAGGAGATGCAGCTCTCCGCGCCGGACCGTATCCGTGAGATCGCCCGGCGTAAACTTGGAATGACAGAAATGACAAGTAGCGATGAAGTGATCGTACATTAAAAAGAAGAATAGGACGCCGCCCCCGTGCCCTCAAGTCCGCATACATATAACAATCCGAATCTCGGAAGCTCTGATGCATCCGGGAAAACAATTACCCGTGAATCGGGTGTAGAAGAACCATTACGCCCTTTTAAAACTTCCGGCGGAAGATCGTTCAGTCCGAACCACCAAGAACCCACAAAAGAAAAATGGCATGAGCGCTACATCCAGCGTTTTTTTGCTACACCCGAGACTCGCGATCCGATGACTGCCAACGGTCGTCTGTATTTTGTGCTTGCATTCTTCCTTATCGGTTTTTCCGCAGTCATTGGTAAACTCTTCAAGGTTCAGGTTCTCGATCACGATGAACTCTCCGAGCAAGCTGCAAGTCAGTACCGCTCACAAGTGATATTGCCTGCTCGCCGCGGAGTTATCCGTGACCGCAATGGTGTCATCCTTGCGACAAATGCATTTGTCGTCAAACTTGCCGTTGACCCCCAGGAGATAAAAGATAAGCCTGCACTTGCGGCTGCATTCTCACAGTTGTTTGGCAAACCTAAAGAGGGTTATCTCGCGCTGCTTCAGGATACATCGCGCAGGTATATCGTCCTTGAGAAAGAAGTGCCGCAAGAGATAGCAAAGAAGCTTGACTACATCAAAGAGCGCGGACTTCTTCGTGAGACGGAGATGCGCCGCCACTATGCGTTCAGCGAACGCGGCTCGCATATCCTTGGCTTCTCAAGTAAGGATGGACGCGGACTTGCCGGCATAGAGATGTATGCCGATAAAATTCTTCGTGGTACTGACGGACTTGCTGCAATGCAGCGCGACGGCAAAGGCAGATCACGGCCCGATGTGGATTATGATCAGCTCCCTGCATCTAATGGAGACGATCTGACGCTTACGATCGACGAACGCATTCAATCACGAACGGAGTCTGCTTTACGCAAAGGAATAGAACGTGCAAACGCTGCTGCAGGAATTGCTATCGTGATGAATCCGCGCACAGGCGAGATACTAGCGATGGCAAACATGCCTGATTTCAGCCCGAATGACTTTTTCTCTGCCTCGAACGAGATGCTACGCAATCGTGCAATAACAGATGCATTCGAGCCGGGTTCAACAATGAAGGTTTTGACC
>DATDEW010000059.1:0-2212 GCA_036522935.1 Kapaibacterium sp. (SeqCode) | reverse complement strand
AAGATCTTCAAAGACAAATCGTTTGCCTTCATCGAGTGCGATCATCTTTCTGCTTGTCAGTGGTTGCCTATCATCACTACGAAGGATGTCGATTCGGACAGAGTCCGGCGCAAGTGTTGACTGTGAAAGATAACGAAGCGCATACAAACTTGTAATATCGCCTGCAACTTGTGTAAGAACAGAATCAAATGGTGCGGCAATATCAAAACTTGCTCCTTCTGTCAGGACGGCCATATCCTGATACTGTGTCATTTCTTTCGGTGTAATTCCAAAAAGACGAAGCTCTCGCTCGAAAAGGAAGTCACCCATTTCACGCATTGTAAAGTCCGTTGTTCCATCGCCGGGTTTATCGCGCTCAAAGCAGGGAGCATCGGTCACAAGAATTGCTAGTTTGAGCGCAATAGGGCGGTACTTGATATTTGTTGCTGCTTTCAGACCTTCGAGGGCATTTTCCGGTATGTCGCCTCCGCCTGATGCCTGAATTTCACCTACCCACCGCTCGAAAGAAGCTACATCATCGGTCAATTCAGGACTTGACCATGTAACGACATCGGTGAACCGGACAAGACCAAGCTGATAGTCAAAGCCCTGACTGCGGAGTCGGCCTGAAAATCTTTTGATATTATCCTTCACAGCGTCAATATAGGGCTGCATGGAGCCCGTTTCGTCTATGACAAAGACAATGTCGATGGGGACACGGTTAGAGGCGCTAATGAGGTCTAAAGAGAGAATTGGGCGTTGTATGCCGTTCTCAAGCACCAAAATGTCTTCTTTTTTGAGCGTTCTGACAAAGACATTCCGGTTATTGACGGCGCTAAAGATGACACTCATTTCTGGAAAGTGGGTAATATCCACGTTTTTGATATCAAAAATGACATCTCCCTTGACAGATACAAGCCCTGAACCAGTTCTACGTGTAGATACCTCTCGCTTTTTTTCGAGTGCTTTATTTCCCTTCAGTTGTGCTGATACGGGTGCCGAAAAAATGGCAATAAGAGCGAAACTGAAACAAAATAGGCGAAAATGAATCATTAGTAGTAGAATGCAATTACTCACTGCGAAGTTACGAACAAAACGTGTGCCGTGTTTATGAATAATTATTTATTGAACAGAAAATATGGTATTTTCGTAACCTCGGGGTGGCTCATGTGTTTTACTAGTATCGATTTTCTCGTCAAATGAATAAGCTACTTATCATAGTTCTACTTCTTTTGGGTCAATCAGCCTTCGGCATATGGGATCGGGTTGGAAGTATGACTGTGCCAATTAGCTGCGGCTATTTTTTTGACGGCCAGAATGGGCTCATTGGCAGCGGATACTTTGGAAACGGAGGCAACTTTATATCGTCTGACCAAATAAAGATATGGAGAACCTCCAACGGCGGCAATACGTGGATACCGTGTGGCGTACCATCTATGGAAGGCAGAGTCACGAGCATCTTCATGAAGGACGCACTCGTAGGATACGCGAGTATATTTTCAAGGTCGGATGCAGTTTGGAAAACAACTGACGGCGGAAAGTTATGGCAAGATATCACCTATACTAATCTTGCAACACACTCCTGTGTGTATGCAACATCAAAGTCACTTATTACAACATCTTGGTCACAATCAAATATAGGCAGTCAAACATCAGGTGGGTTCAGTGTTGATGATGGATTTACATTCTCTCATGTTTTTGATAATGACTATGGTGAAGTTAATCTTAATGGTGTTGATTTCACGGATGATAATAATGGGATAGTATCACCCGGACCCTCCGGTGATATATTCAATCCGAGTCCTCGATATACGTATTACACCAATGATGGCGGATTGACATGGAATCGCGGTGCTTTGCTCAATGAATCATGGGGAATATATGCTGTAAAAGGATCAAATACTTTTATAACGATTCCTGAAGATAATGCCGGCGCAAATCCTAAGAACAGGAATTTATACTACACTACTAACTTAGGGATAACTTGGGCTCAAGGATCTTCATTGCCGATCAATACACAAGTAACCGGCCATATTGCTGGCAAAGGAAATATCATTTATGTTCAAAATTACAGGAATTCAGGCGCGACAGGTCTTTTCCGCTCTGATAACTTAGGAACAACATGGAAGAATGTTGGTGGCCCATCGAATGAACGCGATACACGTTTCGTCGTTACTGGTTGTAAGGGAGAAGTTGTCTTCGCATTTGATAATGCTGGTGGTATTTGGCGGAC
>DATDEW010000058.1:0-3982 GCA_036522935.1 Kapaibacterium sp. (SeqCode) | reverse complement strand
ACCAATGACAAGTTTCGTTGTATCAACTTGTGCAAATGATGTCGTAGCTAAAAATAAGATACCGAGTAATGCCAGTAATGTTTTCATACAAGTTTTAGAAAATAAAATTGTGAAAATAACCGAATCCCTTTTTCTATTGGTAAGAGAAAGGTATGAAGGATGAGGAAAATAAAGTGAGATTATTTGCTCTTTAATAGATCTCGTATTTCGCGCAGCAACAATTCTTGAGGCGAAGGATCCGGAGTGATATCCTTTTTTACCCTCATGGTCTTGAGAGCCTTAATGACCATAAAAATACAGAATGCAACGATGACGAATGTGATCATTGCATTAAAGAATATTCCATACTCCATAATAACAGCAGGCTTATCACCGACAGCATCCTTAAGAGTCACAGAGAGTTTTGAGAAGTCAACTCCGCCTATCAATATACCTATTGGCGGCATAAGGACATTCTCTACAAGAGTTGAAATGATCTTCCCGAACGCTGCGCCGATAATCACACCGACTGCAAGGTCAATGACCGGGCCTCGCATTGCGAACTCTTTGAATTCTTTCATGATAGCCATAGTTGCTCCTTATGTTTATGAAAATATGATAGGTACGTTTTATGGGGATTATCCGTCACGAAAATACGAAAAATATACCTTCCTACTCATAAAATCAATCGGAACGAGCTATTCAAATCATTTCGTTTGAGGTCTCGTGAATCAACGACTTCCCATATCCGAACCACTGCTGTTTGCCATTGGCGCAATTGCTGACGATGCAGGCATATCTGCATACGTCGTAGGTGGTTATGTCCGTGACGAACTTCTCGGTCGTACCCATAAAAAGGATATAGATATCACTGTCATAGGTGATGGTGTTGTTTTTGCAAAGCGCGTTGCAAAAGAACTCGATGGGGCTCGGCTAAACGTCTATGAGAAATTCCGAACTGCTGCACTCGAAGTAGGTGATGCAAAGATTGAAATTGTCGGAGCACGAAAAGAAAGCTACCGTTCTGATTCACGCAAGCCGATAACTGAAGAAGGCACGCTCGAAGAAGATCTGGCTCGTCGGGATTTTACTGTCAATGCCTTAGCTGTTTCTCTTAATAAAGATACATTCGGTGAGATCATTGATCTCTATAATGGACTAACCGACCTTCGTTCTCGCGCCCTTCGTACTCCTCTTGATCCGATCGTAACATTTGAAGATGATCCCCTTCGTATGATGCGGGCTGCACGCTTTGCTTCTCAGCTTGAGTTCATGGTTGTTCCTGAAGCGCTTGAAGCAATGAAGCTGATGAAAGAACGTTTAGGCGAAAATGTTGTCAGCCAAGAACGCATATCCGATGAGTTCGTCAAGATCATGGCTTCGCGCCGACCAAGTCTTGGCATCAATATACTCTTTGAGACAGGAATATTAGACTTTGTATTTCCGGAAGTAGCAAACCTATCCGGTGTTGACCTCGTAACCGAAGGAGTCCAGGAATACGCCCATAAAGATGTCTTCAAGCATACAATGCGCGTCGTTGACAATATGGCTGAGATGTCAGATGATGTCTGGATGCGATTCGCGGCATTACTCCACGATGTAGCAAAGCCACGTACAAAAGCTTTCCGCGAAGGTTTTGGCTGGACGTTCTATGGACATGATATCGTCGGAGCACGCTGGGTTGAGAAGATATTCCGCCGTATGAAGTTGCCGCTCGATGCGGCAAAGTATGTTCAGAAACTCGTTCGGCTTCACATGAGACCGATGGCACTTGTTGATGAAGGAGTAACCGATTCAGCCGTTCGCCGCGTGCTCTTTGAAGCGGGAGAAGATATTGACGATCTCTTGACGCTCTGCCGCGCCGACATCACATCAAAGAATCCTCGTATGATGCAAAAGTATCAGGCGAACTATGATCTTGTCGAGGAGAAGATGAAGGAGGTCGAAGAAAAAGATCAGATGCGTGCTTTTCAGTCACCTGTTCGCGGTGAAGAGATCATGCAGATAACGGGACTTCCGCCATCGAAAACAATTGGCCGCCTAAAAGATGCTATCGAGGATGCTATCATTGAGGGCATCATACCAAATGACTATGAAGCAGCGAAGAAATACCTTTTGGAAATAAAAGATGCCATTATAGAGGAGAACCCGCTAACAGAACGGGAGAAGGCAAGAGTGTAAGCATTGGGCACACTTCCGTGTGCCCCTACAAATCAAAATTAATATTTTACAGAACAGCCATATGGCTTCGTTGTCGATGTTGCAACCGACTTACTTGAGAGCAGCTCATCAAGAGCAGCAGAGACATAGTTGATCTTTGCGTTTGCGCCGCCATTTACTGAGCGGTCATCATCGACAGCTCCGTTATAGACAAGTTTGCCATCTGCGCCGATGATATACATGTGAGGCGTTGTCTTTGCGGCATATGTTTGGCCGACACTTCCATCACCGTCAAGAAGATTTGCAGTTGCAGATGATTTCCACTCGGCAAATACCTTCTGAAATTCTTCAGGTGACTTTGCATCTTTATGCTCTGCATTGGTCGAGTTGATCGTTAACCAAACAACTCCCTTCGCTGTGTACTTTGCCTGAACGGCAGGTATATTACCATTGGCATAATGTCCGACAACGAACGGGCAGCCGGGATTTGTCCACTCGAGAACGACAGTCTTGCCTTTAAGATCGGAAAGCCTTACCGTCTTGCCAGTAATATCCTTCAACGAGAAATCAGGAGCAGCATCACCTACACTGACGGGGTTTGCGGAAACACTCATAAAAGGTAGTAGAAGTAAAAATGCAATAAAGAGGTTTTTCATACGTTTCGACCGTTTAAAAATTGGATAACACAGAGTAAGAATAACGATATGGAATGCTTATTGTTTCACAGGTATCGTTATTGCGTAGCCTTGCGTCTCGATCTTTGCAACACCGCGAATAGCTGTAAATGCAGCATCCTTATCGCTTTTATCCATTGAAAGCTCAAAACCTGTATCTGTGAGCTTTAATCCGCTCAGGTTCAGGACAAATCCCGGCACATCTTCGGGATAGAACTCCGTTACCGTGCCCGGTGCAACTCCGGCGAACTCAACCTTCACGACAAATCCATTCTTTGTAGGGATCGCTACCGCATTGGTATTCTCTAAGTTAAACCCTGCTCCCGGCTGCGGCATACGAGCGGTCCACCGGTCAATGAGCTTTTTCCCTTCTGCTGTTTGGTCGGTTGATATCTGACTTGCGTCAAAGTCAAGAGTAGCCGAACCTGGAAGACAAATATGTTTACAGACAAGCCATGAGGTCTTTAGTTTGAACTTCGGTAATTTTCCGATAGCATTTTCTGGAGACTTTATTCGTAGAAGGAATACAACAGAATCATCGTAGCCATAGCTTACTGACCCATCACCAATAAATCGTTTCGGAGTCGGAAACTGAACTTCCTTGACAACATACCCTGAGCTATCATCAACTTCTGCCTCAAACGGCAGACCTGAATCACCCGGGTTCTTCCAGTATGTATGCCAGCCATCGGCAACACGAAGTTTTACACCGATGATGAATGTCTTGGCAAAGGAGCGTGTACCGCAAACGATAGAGGCATTCACGAGGGGCTTACCTTCATGCATCTGTGCGACGGATGTCCCTGCCATAAGCGTCAGAAGTATTGTAAGTATCTTTTTCACGAATAATCTAACAGAAGATATTTCGGAAAGAATCTTTGCCAAGTTTACGTTCTTTCTTTGCGTAAATTTTTATTCTACATGTGGCAGGAACTAGCAACGACAGAGGAACTCGCCGAACAGCCGATCCTTTGTAAAAAGATAGGCGATAAACAGATACTGATCACTCGTTCAGGAGGTACACTCTATAGCTGCGGCGCGATCTGCCCGCATCAGGGGATAAATATGAAGGACGGATTGGTCTATGATGACGAGATAACCTGTACGGAGCATTCTTGGGTGTTCTCTCTGAAGACGGGGGAGCTGACATGGCCGGGAAGCGGACCGAG
>DATDEW010000057.1:0-2434 GCA_036522935.1 Kapaibacterium sp. (SeqCode) | reverse complement strand
GTCTCTTTGACCATACCCGCAAACGTCCGATCCCACGATTCCCCCAAAAGATAGGTATTGTTACAAGTGCCACAGGTGCAGCGTTGCATGATATTCTTACTGCGCTTCGTCGTCGATACCCACTTGTTAACGTATTGCTTCGGCCTGCATCGGTGCAAGGTGTTGGTGCAGAACTTCAAATAGCGCAAGCCATCAAAGATCTAAACCTGCTGCCCGATGATGCGAAGCCGGACGTGTTAATAGTTGGGCGCGGCGGCGGCTCGCTTGAAGACCTTTGGTCTTTTAACGAAGAAGCAGTTGCAAGAGCTATTTACGGTTCGAGGATACCTGTGATTAGCGCAGTCGGACATGAGGTCGATGTTACCATCGCTGACTTTGTCGCTGATCTTCGCGCGCCAACCCCCACAGCTGCTGCTGAACTTGCTACGCCTGATAAAGCAGAACTTCAGTCAATACTTGCCGGTGCAAGCAGCTCGTTACGCTATATGATGGATAGACGGCTCTCTGATGTCCGCTCCGAGCTTGCAAGCCATCTATCAGGCTACGGGCTTCGTCTGCGTATCAAGGAGGCACTCGAATCACGCTCATCGAATATTGATCAGTTCATACGCTCAATGCGAGGTGAAATTGACTACCGTCTAGAGCTTTCAGAGCTTAAAATAAAAGACTTCTCTTCCACTCTCAAAGCACTTGACCCCAAAAGCGTCTTAGAGCGCGGCTATGCTATGGTTCGTGCTTCTAATGGCTCCATTATTGCTCAAACGAAGGATTTTCCGGGCAGTGAAGCCGTCGAGGTCATTCTCCGAGATGGTTCAGTGAAGGTCATTCGGAAGTGACCCGGACAAATCCCGAACGAGGTAACCCAACTCTCTGTTTTACGTAACTCTTATGGCTAAACAAGTGGCAAAAGGTGAGTTCGCTTCATTTGAATCGGAGTTCGAACGGCTCGGGGTGATAGTATCACGTCTTGAGTCCGGCAATATCCCTTTAGATGAAATGCTCGGACTTTATGAAGAAGGCACAACACTTGCTGCTACATTATCCAAGATGCTGAAATCTGCAGAGTTGAAGGTTGAAAAACTCTCCAAAGTGCACGAGGAGCTCGCTACCTACGAGACAGAACCCTTTAGCGAGACTAACTAACAGAAAGATTGTATGTCGTTTGACGCTTACCCCTATCTAAAGAATATCCAGACCCCCGAAGAACTTCGCGAACTCCCGGTGAGCGATCTCAAGGGCGTATCAACTGATGTACGTGAATATCTCGTCGATACCATCAGTCAGGTAGGCGGACATTTCGGAGCCGGGCTTGGCGTCGTTGAGTTAACAGTTGCACTTCATTACGTTTTTAATACGCCAACAGATAAACTTGTTTGGGATGTTGGCCACCAAAGCTATCCGCATAAGATCCTAACCGGCAGAAAAGAAAAACTTCACACCATCCGCAAAAAGGACGGACTTGCGCCGTTCTTGCGTATTGATGAAAGCGAGTATGATGTGTTCGGTGCAGGACACGCTTCTACTTCGATAAGTGCGGCTCTTGGTATTGCTGCAGCTCGTGACTTTGCAGGTGATGATTATAAGGTTGTTGCGATCATCGGTGACGGTTCAATGACAGGCGGTATGGCATATGAAGCCCTTAATAACTGCGGCTTACTTGGCAAGGATATTATTGTTATCTTAAATGATAACCAGATGTCCATCGCTCCGAACGTATGGTCAATTCATAATTACTTCAACGATGTCATCACCAATTCAACGGTTCGTAAGCTTAAAGATAAAGTCTGGGATGCTGCAGGGCATTTAGATTCTGTTGGTGATCGTATTCGCAAAGCAGGCGGGAAGATAGTTGATGGTCTGAAGGCAACGTTCACTCCCGGTATGCTTTTCGAAGCTCTTGGCTTCAAATATTTTGGCCCTATCAACGGGCATAATGTTACCCAACTTGTAGAAAAACTTCAATTTGTAAAAGACCAAAAAGGTCCGATCTTGCTTCATATAATTAGCGAGAAAGGGCATGGGTATGCACCTGCTGAAACACATGTGCAAAAATATCATGCGGCAAGTGGTGCGTTTGATAAAGTAACCGGGAAAGCAATTACCAAACCACTCGAAAAGCCGACACCTCCGGACTATACAAAGGTATTCGGGCAGGCAGTCGTAGAACTTGCGAAAGCAAATGATAAAGTTGTTGGTATCACAGCAGCTATGCCTGATGGTACAGGGCTTAATCAATTGCAGCAAGTAATGCCTGACCGTTTCTTTGATGTAGGTATAGCCGAACAGCACGGAGTGACGTTTGCCGCGGGGCTTGCGCTTCAAGGATATACGCCGATCGTCGCTATCTACTCAACGTTTTTACAGCGTGCTTTTGACCAGATAATCCACGACGTAGCAATACAAAATCTGAATGTAGTTTTCGCTCTTGATCGAG
>DATDEW010000056.1:0-4290 GCA_036522935.1 Kapaibacterium sp. (SeqCode) | reverse complement strand
GTGCGGTCTTTATTAAGGACTTGAAAGCGGCGATGGAGTTCGTCGAGCGGCGCGTTATTAACCGCTCCGAGCTTGTCGAGCAGATATTCCTTGCCCTTGTTGTCGGTGAGCATGTTCTTATCGAGAGCCGCACGGGCGTTGCCAAGACGCTCCTTGCCGAGCAGGTTTTTGCTATGTTCGAAGGAGCCCGTATCTATAAGGTACAGGCATCCAAAGAGCAGCAGCCCGATACCTACTTCGGCGGACTCGACATCGAAGAACTTAAGAAAGGTCTTATCATCCATAACACGAAGGGCTCGCTTGTCGAGAGCGAACTCGGGTTTATCGATGAGATATTCGATGCCAATGATTACACTCTTCGAGCACTACTTTCAGTGCTCAACGAACGCGCACTTGTTCGCGGTGTGCAGATAGTACCTGCGGCAATTCATACAGTTATTGCTGCGACGAATTATCTCCGCATCTCCGAGATCACCGAAGCGTTGCTTGACAGATTCCTTTTCAAAGCGCTTGTTATTCCTGATAAAGATCCGTTCGTGCAGTATCTTATCGGTGAGCAGTTCTTGAAACGTTCGGGTGATGTGAAGCAGCCGGTGAAGAAAGTACATTACGATCATTTGAAGTATGCGAATCATATCATCAAAGGTCAGGTCGAAGGCGAGAAGATAGACGTGCCGCCGGAGATACTGTACTTCACGAACCTTGTCATTCGTCATTACGAAATTCAACGCAATCGTCTGATACAAGAACGCCCGCATGAAGAGCGTCTGCGCCAGAAAGATTATTACATCTCACCGCGTACGCAAGCGAAAGCACTTGACTTGCTCCGCGCACTTGCATTCTTAAAAGGAAGAACATCGGTTGATAAAACGGACGTCGCGCGTTTGCATTATCTTTTCTGCACAACAGGCATTGCCGGCGAACGCGCTCTCTTCCAGAAATCGTATGATACGCTTCAGCATCTTTATGGCGCATCGAACGGCTTCGAGCAACTTGCACAGATGCTTGTCTTGCATGATATCCTCCGCCGCTTCCGCCAGGATCCGTCGCTCCTGACAAAACCAATGGCTGAACTTGAAGGCATTGAAGTAAAGCGCTCTGTCGTCGAGTGGGCGAAGGAGACGTTCGGTACTGCCGATACCGACATCGAACACAAGCGCCGCCTCTGCGAGAAGTTCTTAGATCACGTAGTCCCCGTCACCGAAGACATCAAACAAATGAAAACCCACCTATCGCAAGAGATAAAACAAGTCTTCGCCACGGGGGATGAGCATTTTAATTAGGGAATGGGGATTGGGGAATAGGGAATGGGGGGATGAGAATACAGATCGATCCACATACACTCGAACGGGCACAGGAGCGAGGTGCTTCCGAAGAAGAGATACGACTGTCGTTAGAGCAGGGTATATCTATTGTTGGTAAAAAAGGACGACTTGGTAAATCCTTCATCTTTGAGTTCAACTCCCTTTGGAAGGGAAAACAGTATGAACAAAAGAAGCTCGAAGTGTTTTATGTAATAGAGGACGATACTATCATTACCGTGACAGTGTACGTTTATTACGGAAAGTTTGAAGGATAACGATATGCTCATTCATTACGATTCTAAACATGATCTGCTCTACTTGCGGCTTGACTCAACGAAGCAGCAGGTTGTAAATAAGCGTGTTTCCGACGATGTCGTGCTCGATATTGGCGATAATGACCGTATTGTGGGCATAGAAATTATGGATGCTTCCGAGCGAATCAACCTACATGAACTGCTTCCAACAGAGTACGAAGTCGCATAGGTGAGTTGAAAACTGGTCTGTTTTTGTAACTTTACCCACCCCAAGCGTTTTATCTTTGGATTCACTTTCCCCTATCCGCTATGAAACAAGCACTTTTTATTCTTGCAGCGTTCATCCTCCTTGCGCCAAGCATTTCGAGCGGACAGGATTTTGAGGTGGTGAGTCCGCCTGAGAAGGAGATATACAGGGTCATTTGCTCGAACTATAAAGATAGTCTTGTTGAGATTTTAAATAGCTCTGACAAAGACATAATAATTGAAGCAGAGGTTCTAAATACTGATAAAATCCATCTGAGCAAAAGTGTTTGGTTAGTACCCCAAAAAACAAAAACAAAGTTGTTGCTGACAGTGAGCGCTAATTCTTTTTTGAATGACACTGTAAAAGGAAAACTACGCTTATTTACAAAAACTCATTCAGATACCGTTAACCTTAGTTTAACAAATACGAATTCGTTTGTTATAGGCGGAGGCTGTCAGGTTAGAAGTATAGCTTACGCTGATGTCCCTGTAGGGGATACAGTCAGACAAGTTCTTTATGCAATAAATAACATAGGGACACCAGTCAAATGCAGTCCATTTGGATATGAAATAAATAATGATAAGTTTGTAGAATTTATCAGACCGCTTTTTGATACTACGAAGGAAGTTGAGACAGGGAAATACTTTGCATTCTGTGAAGTGTTGTTTTTACCGAAGCAGCCCAATGTTAGCAGAGGTGGATATGAAATGTGTGTATATTTTAAGAATAACACTAATAGAGGGGGTCAGTTGTGCGTATACATTGATTATCTAAGGTCGGTAAGAGACCCTGACTTATTTAATGAATGTTTTACAGTAAACGAAGTGCCATTGTATAATACAAGTTTAATAGAAGGTGGCAGACGTAATGTCATATTATCCGTTAAAAATAACAGACTATCTAATAAGCTATTACAGATCGATTCAATTAATTTTACAGAAGTACCTAACAGGTCGTATCTTGTTGTTGAGTCTTCTCTTGAAAATACTACGATTCCTTTTCTCTCAAAAGAGGAATTCAATATACCGGTAAGTGTTACGGCAAATATTTATAGTGATATTAATCCATGCTATATGTCTTATTCATTTAGGTCTGTCAATGACGATTCTTGTGATAAGAGTTTTGATGGTTCGATTGGGATACGTGTAGTATTACCAACAGCGGACTCTATAACTTTTCCTATAAATGATAATCCGTATAGAGACGTCCTTGCGATGAAGAGCAGTGCCTCTATGTTTCAGCATACCTTTCACTTTCAAAATACTACAAAATCAGATTTAACTATAGGTGATATCTCTGTGATAGGAGATATGCCTACATTTTCCGTACAATCTCCAGTTAGTTTTCCTGTTGCAGTTGCATCTGGTGATAAGTTAAATGTTATTATCAAATATCAAGGTAATGTTGATACTACTGCTATAGATTCACTGCGGATTATAGCAACAAGTGGAGACACTACATACTACGAGATTCAAGGTCTCCGCACAACGACCTCCGGTGTGCAAGGATCCTCTGATTCAAGCATTACCGTTACTCTCAATCCGAACCCTGCTACTACAAGTGTGACAGTTAGCGTGAAGGGCGCAGGTCTTATAGAAGAAGCAGAGATGAATAACGCGATCGGGGATATGGTGCTTTTCAACTCAAGACCTGTGAAGCCAGAATGGACGTGGGATGTGAACCCGAACTTCTTCACGCGTGGTGTGTATTTTGTACGTGTGAGAGGTAATACACCTGAAGGCAAGCCTTTCGTAGTCACCAAACGGCTGGTGGTGCAGTAAAACAGCTTTTTCACTGGGCACAGAGCGATAGGTTCATGCGTTTATCTTCGCATGAAATACCTCGTCGCCTTTCTTCTTTTTGTCTCGACTTCGTTCGCCCAAACCGCGAAGCTGAAGATCATTCATTTTAATGATATTCACGCGCAAAATACACCACTTATCATAAAGCGCGGTGATTCCACGATCCGCGTTGGCGGGTTTGCACATTTTAAGACTGTTATTGATTCGCTTCGACGAGTTGCATCTGCAAATGGTGAGGGGGTGCTAGTACTCGGTGCAGGTGATGATTTCCAAGGCACACTCTTCTCGACAATGACACGCGGCGGTTCGCAGATAGCACTCCTCAACGAACTTAACCCCGACGCTATCACTCTCGGTAACCATGATTTTGATTACGGCTGGGCGAACATAGATTCACTTGTGAAGTATCAAGTGAAATACCCTATCGTTAGCTCGAATCTTTTCTTTAAGAACGGTAAGCGTATGGTGAAGCCGTATCTTATCAAAGAGACAAATAGTGTTCGTGTCGGTATTATCGGGATGATGACAGATAATCTTCCCGGCTTGACGCTTCCTCGCAATATTGAGAATATTAACATTGAGAAAGAAGCTGATGCATTAAAGAAGATATTACCATTAGTAAAAAAAGAGAAGCCGGATATTATCATTGTGCTTGGTCACCTTGGCTTTGAGAGTGATATAAA
>DATDEW010000055.1:0-7050 GCA_036522935.1 Kapaibacterium sp. (SeqCode) | reverse complement strand
AGTTTATCAAGTCAAAAGTAAAAATTCAAAAGTTAAAAATCATATTTTGACTTTTAACTTTATACTTTCAGCTTGTCTCCCTGCCTCGTTACCTCGAAGGCGATGGAAAAATCGGTTGGTGGCAGGTCTCCTGGCTTCTCCGGTTCAATTGATTCTTATGCCTTCCCGAGCAATTACGCCCAGTGGACTTGATACGGAGTTACAGTTGCGGGTCAGCTCCCGATTTGAACGGGATTCCCTTTTCATCCGCTACATCTATAGCGGACACCACAGCCGTGATTGAAATGAACTATTGGATGCAAATATACAAAGAAATTGATCTAATCCCAGACATAACTATGATTTTGTAATTACCCAATTCAATTAGAAAAATCGAGCCGAACTGCCCTTTCAGGTGTTATCTTTGTGTAACTTACTTCGCTACCAACGACCACGAAATGCTCGCTTTTTCGGTTCGGAAATTTTTATATTCGATTCTCATCATTCTCGGCGTCATGACGATCATCTTCTTCGTCATGAACCTCTTACCCGACCCTGCCCGAATGATGCAAGGACAGCGTGCCGATCTCTCGACACAGGCAGCAATCCGCCACGAACTCGGGCTTGATCTGCCCGTCTATGAGCGGTATATTAAGTTTATGGCGAATGTCTTCACCGGTGACCTCGGACGTTCGTTCACTTCGAACCGCCTCGTCATGGAAAGCATCATGGAGCGTCTTCCGGCAACTGCTCTTCTGGCATTTAGCTCGATGTTCGTTGCTACACTCATCGGAATTGGCATCGGAATCCTCTCTGCAGTTCGCTCATACACTTTGATAGATAATGTCTCTATGTTCTTTGCAATGATGGGGATATCGGTTCCGTCATTCGTGCTCGGCTTGCTATTAATGATCATCTTCGGTTCATGGCTTCAGATACTTCCGATATCAGGATATATTGACCAAGGGTGGGACCATCTGCTTCTGCCAATGATAACGCTTGCGCTTCGCCCGATCTCTATCATCGCCCGCGTTACCCGTTCTTCGATGCTTGATGTACTATCGAGTGATTATATCCGCACTGCAAAAGCAAAGGGGCAGGTTCAGAAGGTTGTCATCATGCGCCATGCTCTTCGCAATGCGTTAAATCCCGTCGTTACGACAGTCAGTGCTTGGCTTGCCGCACTTTTGACCGGTACCTTCTTTATCGAGTATATTTTCAATTGGCCAGGTATTGGCTCAATGACAATCGATGCTATTCCCCGTTCGGATTTTCCGACCATTCAGGGTACAGTGCTTCTCTCGGCGGTGATATTCGTCGTGGTGAACTTCATCGTTGACCTTATCTATGCAAAACTTGACCCTAAAGTGAAATTAGGATAATGGCAGAAACAACTACTACATTACCCTACTCCGAGAACGCTGAATCGCGTTCGCCATGGTATTATTCATGGAAACGTCTCAAGCGCAACAAACTTGCCATGGTCGGCATGTGGGTTACGATATTGCTTGTTATCATCGCGCTCACAGCACATTGGATTGCACCGTTCGACCCGAATCTGCAAGTACTTGAGTATTCTACCAAACAGAGCGGTTTCAAAGGAAATGTTATCCTAATACTCAATGACCTTCCTGGCAAAGAACCAATCCCAAAACCAATTCAAAGTTTTACGATTTCCGGCAGTGAAATAGTAATGTTGACAGATGAGGGTAATACCCTAAAGCTGCCACTCTCGAAACTTGCAGGTGAATCCGAAGACGATTGGCATAAAACTCCGACGTATTACCTCGGCACCGATAGATACGGACGTGACGTGCTTTCACGCATCATGTATGGCGCAAGGGTATCCCTAACGGTTGCATTCTTTGCCGAGCTTATCGCAATCATTATAGGTATTTTTCTCGGCGCGCTTGCGGGGTATTATCGCGGCACAGTTGATGATATAATCATGTGGTTCACAAACGTCGTCTGGTCTATCCCTTCACTCTTGCTTGTTATCGCGCTTTCTATTGCGCTTGGCTTAGGATTTATTCAAACAGTTATTGCTATCGGTATTACGGGCTGGGTTGATATGACTCGTATCGTTCGTGGGCAGTTCTTCTCGCTTCGCGAGACGGAATATGTTGAGGCGACACGCGCTCTTGGCTTAGGAAATCTCCGCACGATCTTCCGTCATATTTTGCCGAATGCTATCGGACCTATCATTGTCATAGCGACAGCAGGTTTTGCGAGTGCAATTATTTATGAAGCATCGCTTTCGTTCTTAGGCCTTGGTGTCCAGCCGCCAACCTCTACATGGGGACAGATGATCTACGACGGCTACGGCTTCATCGCAGCAGGATCAAATTGGGGACTCACAATTTACCCTGCGCTGGCAATAATCTTAGCAGTTTTTGCGTTCAACTTCTTCGGCGACGGATTGCGTGACGCCTTCGACCCCAAACTCAAACGATAATACTTAGATATGGCATTATTAGAAGTTAAGAATTTACAGACCTATTTCTTTACCGATGACGGCGTTGCAAAATCCGTTGACAACGTCTCCTATACCGTCGATAAGAAAGAAACGCTTGGTGTAGTTGGTGAATCCGGCTGCGGTAAGTCGGTTACAGCGCTTTCTATCATGCGTCTTATCCCGAACCCGCCCGGACGTATCGTTGGCGGCGAGATACTCTTCGAAGGACGCAACCTCCTTGCACTCCAAGAGGAAGAAATGCGCAAGATTCGCGGCAATAAGATCGGAATGATCTTCCAGGAGCCGATGACTTCGCTCAACCCTGTATTCACTGTCGGTAACCAGATAGAAGAATCTATCCTGCTTCACCAGAACGTTTCGAAAGAGGAAGCTAAGAACAGAGCTATTGAAATGCTCAAGAAGGTCGGTATCCCTGCCCCGGAGCAGCGTTACAAAGAATACCCCCACCAGCTATCAGGTGGTATGCGCCAACGCGTCATGATCGCTATTGCGCTTTCATGTAACCCGGCTATTCTTATCGCTGATGAACCGACAACAGCTCTTGACGTTACTGTTCAGGCGCAGATTCTTGAGCTTATCAACGGCCTTCAGGAGTCACTCGGCATGGGCGTCATCCTAATCACGCATGATCTCGGCGTTATCGCTGAGACAGCAGATAAAGTTGCTGTTATGTACGCTTCGCACATCGTTGAGTACAGCAAGGTTGATGAGATCTACTACAATCCGATGCACCCATATACGGTCGGGTTGCTTGGTTCGATACCTAAGTTGAATATCGAGTCAGAGCGTTTGATGACCATTGAAGGCACAGTCCCAGTACCAACCAACTACCCACAGGGCTGCAACTATGCTGCACGCTGTTCATTCGCTACGCCGAAGTGTTTATCCGATGAGCCACAACTTGTCGAGGTTGAACCCGGTCACATGGTCGCATGTCATCATTGGGATGAGGTCAAGGCAAAGAGACCTGCGAATCTCGTTGAGGCATAAATACGATTATATATCAAAATAAAAACCCGTCATTCGACGGGTTTTTTTTATGCCTTATGCAAAAGCGTAGTTCAACATTCGATACACTAACTTCGCCGCAAGATATGTCGCGTGTTTATGGTTCTTATCCGGGACTACTTCGACGATATCAAACCCAACTATCTTCTTGCCTGCTTTACGTAATTTGCGGAATATCTCCATCGTCTCATTCCAGAGGAAGCCATCAGGCTCCGGCGTGCCTGTTGATGGTATAATGGAGGGGTCGAAGTAATCAATGTCAAAGGTGATATAGACCTCATCAGATGGAAGTGCTTTCACGACTGACCTCTGCCAGTTCTCGCCGTGTTTACCTCGACGAATCTGCGTTGCATAAAATGTTTTAACTTGATGCTTCTTAATGAATTCAAACTCCTCTTTGCACTGTGCGCGGATACCCACCTGGACGACACGCTCCATCGGGAAATGATAGTCGTCATCCACCCTTGCCATAAAACAAGCATGGCTATATGGTGTACCGGAGTATTCATTGCGTAGATCAGAATGCGCATCGAAATGCAGGACTGACATCTTCGGGTATGCCTTGAAATGCGCGCCGATAGTGGCTGATGATATTGTATGCTCGCCGCCGAGCGTAACGACGAACTTCCCTGCTGTGATCTCTTCGGTGACGGCTTTATCTATCTTATCAAGTGCACGTTTGCCTGATACTTTGGCAAAGTCAAGAGGTGGAAGTGTAGCAATACCTTTCTTGAAGCAAAGTTCAGTAAAGAACTCGTCATCAAAGAACTCGACGTACTGTGACGCTTTAATGATCGCCTTCGGTGCTTTCCCTGTTCCACCGCCATAGCTGACGGTCTTTTCGTACGGCGCAGAGACGATAACGATCTTGCTGTTATCGTACGAAGAGAAGTCTTTTTCAAGAGCGAGAAAATTGTCTTTGGTAGATAATACTTTTTTCATGGGTATACAAACAAAAAAGGCAGTCAAAATGACTGCCTTTTTTTAAGCTTTACGCTTTGAAGTTTGTACCTTACTTAGAAAGCACCATACGCTTTGTCTGGCTGAAATCACCTGACTTAAGTGTATAGTAGTAAGTACCGGTTGGGATACCTGAAGCATCAAAGTTAACTTCATGCTCGCCTGTTGTTACAAAACCATCAACAAGTGATGCAACTTCAGAGCCGAGTGCATTATATACTTTAAGCGTTGCATTACCTGCATTTGCAACAGAGTACTTAATGACCGTTGAAGGGTTGAATGGGTTCGGGAAGTTCTGTGCAAGACCGTTACCTTCGAGCTTTACATCGTCAACTGAAACGATAGCTGATGGGTCGCGGACATAAGCGATCATGTAAAGATTTGGCGCATACCATTCAGGTGTACCATCTTGACCTAGATCATAGATTGAAAAGCCGGAGCTATAATAAGCGGACTCTTGATCAAGTGCAATGCGATATGTACGATTTACTTCCGGATCAGGCGCTGTAAAATCAGACCCAAGGTTGACGGAATCTGCTCCAACCTGTATCGCATTTGTAATGATCTCTGTGCCGCTTGCACCACCGAAGATACGTGAGTTCAAATAGACAATAAAGTCAGCTTCCGGCAATACAAGTCCTGAAAAAGAGACTTTAACAGAATTCACCTCGCCGGTACCGATCTTAAGTGCACTACGGTTGATATTCTTATGGTTAGCAGCATAAGAAGCTCCTATTGAACCATCAGTCCCAAGATCTGGCTCTGGATATTCATTGCCGTCATTGTATAAGACCATACGCTGTTTTACAGCTCCTACCTCAAGTTTATTTCCTGTTATAGCATCCATGCTGTCAACGAAGAACCAAATACGAACGCTATCAAGACGCGGAGCCACAAGTGTAGTACTAAAACGTGATCCATATGCAACATAATCAAACGTTGAGCCGCCTGCACTGACTATCTCATTTCCGTCTTGGTCAAGCAGTGGCCCGATAGGAGTCGGAAGGTTGAGTGAATGACCTTCGTCAAAAGACGTTTGATCAAAATACTTTAAAGTCTCTTGCTTACCAGCAAGCGGAGCTAATTGTCCGAGTTTGATATTGACCGGCTGCTCTACGAATGGTCCTTTATAGACAGGTTTTGCCGGAGATGGACGTAAAACTTCCGTTTTTCCGAATGATTTTGCGAAGCTATGATTGCTGAGCAAAACTACGAAAAGGAATAAAAACGAAACGGTAACAATTCTTTTCATAACAGTGGTTAGAAATGTAAAAATGTAAAGTAGCTTAACAGTAACATAACCCCTGAAAACGGGAAAAGTTGCGAGAAAAAATTGCTTTATTCTGATTTTCCCTTGCAACTTCCACCTCTCTGAAGCGTTTCTATAGTATCATATTTTGTATCAGTTATGTCACTACGCCCTTCTGTTCTTGTCTTAGCGGTGATTTTACTGCCTATTAGCGCACTCTTTGCTCAAGCTTCGAAACGCTTTCAAGGTGAGAAGGTCACTTACGATACACATGGTGCGATGAAGCTCCTGCGGGCGAATTCCGATGGCTCCCCTTCCGTTATGATAGGCGTAAATGATGAGAATGCAGAGCTTGTCGCTCCCGCCTCGCGTGACTCAGAGCGTGAAGTCTCACTTGCCTCCCGTGTTTGGATGGCAAGTATATCAGAGGCGGTTTTAGGATTGTCACCAAATGCTGAACTCCGCGAAACCTCGATCAACCGCACGAACGACCTCTGGCTCTCGTCATACGAGCTATTCTATCATGGTATCCCTGTCCGAGCCCGAATCGCACATTTGAACATCGGTGCCACCAATGGGAAGCTCATCATGCTTCGCAACAACTTCCCCACTGCCCTACCGGTAACCTTTGTCCCTCAAATTAGCAAGGACCTAGTAATGAGTCTTTCTCATGATATAGTGGGCTCGGATGCGAAGGTGGTTGAGGATGCTCAGCTAATCTATGTCCATAACCGCAACCTGGAACGACTCGATCTTGCCTATGAGACAACGGTACGTAATGCAAAAGGTGATGAACTCTGGCGGCTGACCTTTGATGCGGCTTCGGGTGAGTTGCTTGAACGTAAAGACCTCATTGCAAAAGACTGCTTCCGCAACGATCCTCTCACATCAAGCAATGATTATATACAGCAAGAAAGTCCAATCGTGTTTCTGCAGGAGCCTCAAGTAACTGCCTCCGGAAAGGTCACTGCATTTGTTCATCCAAAGTCTCCACTTGACATACCGGTTCTTGTCAATCTTGCGAACCTAGCAGTTATGCTGAACTCCAAAACATTCTATACCGATGGAAACGGCAACTATACGGCTACGAATGTATATAACCCTCTTATTGTATCATCGATAGGGCTAATGGGAAAATATCTCACGGTTAGCAGACAAGACGGCATCAATGCCTCTATTCTAGATACATTTCCGATCACACCTGCGAATGTAGTATTCAATGATGAGAATTCTCACATCGCTGAGCGTGATGTATATTACTCAGTGGAGGATATTCGTAGACATATACGTACGATCGATACAGCTCTCGTTAGACTCGACCAGCCATTGCAAGCGCTTGTAAACTACCCAAGTGATTGCAATGCATTCTACGACCAAT
>DATDEW010000054.1:0-4100 GCA_036522935.1 Kapaibacterium sp. (SeqCode) | reverse complement strand
ATTTGATAGAAGGACACTTCGAGTGATACCTAAGTATCACTGCATTTTTTTCTAACGACTAACGACTAACGACTACGAACTACCGACTAATTGACCGAATCGTATTTCTTCTTCGGTCCGCGTGTAACGATCGTAGCGAGCGTCATAAGTACTGTCAAAGCTATAATTGCGAGCATGAGTATTTTTACGAACATATTTTCTATTATTTATATGAATTCCAGATTGCAAAAATACCGCTTTTTTATGCTCTGAAAGGGACATACCGTTTTTCGGCACGCCCCTTCATTCCTGAACTGTCCTCGTGTTAGCTTAATTCAAGCTGACATTGATCGGTATCTCGCGCTCTTTTGGGGCTGCGGGGGTTGCCTTTGGTAAGGTCACCTCTAAGACGCCGTTCTTGAAGTCTGCTTTGATCGCTTCGAGTGTTACGTTCTCCGGCAGCGTGAACTGGCGCACGAACTCGCCATAGCGGCGCTCGATGCGGTGGTAGTTACGCCCTTCATGCTTTTCTTCCTTCTTCTTCTCGCCGCGAAGGGTGAGAATGCCGTCAGTGACGGATACTTTCACGTCTTCCTGGCTCAAGCCCGGAAGCTCGGCATGAATGAAGATACTGTTGGTATCTTCGGAGATGTTTACTCTCGGTACGAGTGAGCCGCCTGTTGGGCGGTTCTGGTCATTGAAGAACCAATCAAGGTCCCTCATGACATTTGAATAACGTGGGTTACGTTGTATTGCGAACATTGTTGTGTTTCCTTTCATAAAATTTTGGATATGCAAAGTATTTATGAAAAACCGTGCCAAAGCAAAAAACACCCAAATCAGGGGAAATTTGATGTGTAAATTTATGGCACCACTGACAAAATGTCAGTCCGCATGACAAAATGGCGGCCAAAAATGGCAATGTATGACAAAATGTCATACATTGTAGCGCGGGCGTCCTGCCCGCATCTTTGGGTTACCGCAAATTATGATGAGAGTAGAAATCATATTTTCCTGTGAAATTCAGCCAGAATGAAGGGGGCGGACGGAGACGTCCGCGTTACTTTCGTCATTTGTTCTTACCCTCACCAAAATCGCACACTTTGGCAAAAGATTTGTTAAAGAAAGCGTATGGCAAAAACAACCACCAAAAAGAAACCGGCGAAGCAATTAGCGCTTGAGCCGAAAGTAGAGCTTGAACAGTCAACGTCGCAAGTTGACCTGTCTTCTATCCCCGAACCGATCGATGTTATCGATGTCCCGTCCAGAGTCCCGGTCCTGACGCTTCGCGATGTCGTTATCTTCCCGTACATGGTTTTTCCTGTGCTTGTCGGACGTGAGTCATCGCTTTCAGCTACTCGCGCAGCGATAGCCAAGGACCAAAAGTATATATTCCTTGTCGCTCAAAAGAACTCGGCATCCGATGATCCGCCGAAGGAAGAACTCTATCGTCATGGTACGTTCGCTCGTGTCGTCCGCGTTATCTCGCTTCCTAACGGTCTTGTAAAAGTACTCGTTGATGGGCTTGAGCAAGCGCTCGTGAAGAATTACTATGAGAGCGACGGTCATATCGAGGCAGAAGTTGATATCATCAAGACGACAGATCTTGATCATAAAGAGCTTATCGCACTTGTGCGTCATACCGGTGACCAGTTCCGTGAGTATATGCGCCAGGCGCCGTCGCACCCGCCGGAGGTGCTAATGAGCTTCGAGAATATGACGGACCCGCGCCGCAAACTTTTTTACATTGCGGCACATATTGCAAAAGACTTGCAATCAAAGCAGAAGGTCTTAGAGCTTACCGATATTCGTGAGCAGTATCTTCATATCTCTGCACTTCTTGCCAGCGAGATTGATATCCTCAAGATAGAGCAGGATATCGACCAGAAGGTGCAGAACACCATTCAGAAAACACAGCGCAAATACTTTATCTATGAACAGATGAAGGCGTTGCAGAATGAACTCGATGGCGATGCGCTCGAAGAACATCCCGAACTCGGCAAACTTGCACTACAGATCAAAGATGCAAAGCTTCCCGAAGCTGTTCAGATAAAAGCTGATGAAGAGATAGAACGTCTGAAGAAGACACCTGCTATGTCACCTGAATCAGGCGTGATTCGTACATACCTCGAAACGCTTGTTGGTGTGCCATGGCATAAGCGCAGTGCTGATAATTTGAATATTGATACGGTCAAGTCAGTACTTGAAGCTGATCACTACGGACTTGAAAAACCGAAAGACCGCATCTTAGAACATATTGCTGTTCTGAACTTGGTTGACAAAATGAAAGGGCAGATACTCTGCCTCGTTGGTCCGCCGGGCGTTGGTAAGACATCGCTTGCCCGTTCGATAGCGAAGTCACTTGGTCGTGAGTTCGTCCGCATCTCACTTGGTGGTGTGCGTGATGAAGCAGAGATACGCGGTCATCGCCGTACGTATATCGGTGCGCTACCAGGAAAAATTATTCAGTCAATGAAAAGGGCAGGCGTAACGAATCCTGTTATCTTGCTTGATGAAATTGATAAGATGTCAACGGATTTCCGCGGCGATCCGTCATCGGCACTTCTTGAAGTGCTTGATCCCGAGCAGAACCACACATTCAACGATCATTATCTCGAAGTTGATTATGATCTCTCGAACGTGTTCTTCGTAACGACTGCGAACGTAAAGTATAACATTCCGCTTCCGCTTTTGGATAGAATGGAAGTTATAGAGCTTCCGGGATATCTCGAACACGAAAAACTTGAGATAGCAAAAACGCATGTCATCAAGACACAGCTTGAAGCTCATGGCTTGCCTGCAGCCAATGTAAGTTTTACTGACGCATCAATACTAAAGATCATCCGCAACTACACGGAAGAAGCTGGTGTACGTGAACTTGTTCGCAAGATCGCAACTGCTTGCCGCAAGATAGCGCGTCTTGCTGTCGCTGATGCGTATGTTGTCAAAGAAGGTGCAAAGTCAAAAGACCTATCCGAAGTCATAGTCACCGAAGAAGGGAAGCTCGAAGGCGCGACAGCACCTGAAGCAGAAGCTCCACCGCGTGAGAAGCTTTCTATCAATCCCGATTTCAAACTTGTGGTTGATGATAAGAAGGTCGTCGAGTATCTCGGTATTGAAAAATATCAGACAGCCAAGAAAGAGCTTGACCATAAGGTCGGTGCAGTAATGGGACTTGCATGGACTTCAACCGGCGGCGATGTGCTTCCTGTCGAAGTGCTTATCATGTCCGGTTCTGAAAAACTTTCACTTACCGGTCAACTCGGTGATGTGATGAAGGAATCGGCGCAAGCCGCGCTTTCCTATATTCGCTCACGTTCGAAAGAGCTGGGCTTAAAGGCGAACTTCATGAAGGATAAGGAGATCCATGCTCACTTCCCTGAAGGCGCTATTCCGAAAGACGGTCCGTCAGCGGGTATCACGATGACCGTTGCAATGACATCAGCACTTACAGGCAAACCTGTTCGCGGCGACATTGCAATGACAGGTGAAGTAACGCTTCGCGGCAACGTACTCCCGATCGGTGGATTGCAGGAGAAGCTTCTTGCTGCACAACGCGAGGGCATCAAGATCGTCCTCATTCCCGAAGAGAATCGCAAGACACTCACAGAAATACCAAAGCAGGTATTAAAAGGTCTGAATATTATTCCCATCGAAAGAATAGATCAGGCAATGCAGATCGTCTTTGACCTGAAGACACCGGCAGAGAAGGTTGCGTTGAAGGAAAAGAAAGTTACAGCGGCCAGAAAGAGGAAGAATTAACCACGAAGGAACGAAGGACACGAAGTACGCGAAGGTTGTACTTCGTGTCCTTTGCGACCTTCGTTCCTTCGCGGTGAAAACTTTACTCCACCCACTCAGCCACAAAAATATTCGTGTTATTCGGATGTGAGGGATTTCTATTTGAACAGAATACTATTTTTTTACCGTCTCTTGTGAACATCGGGAAGCCATCGAAGCCGCCGCTGTAGGTGATGCGCTCAAGTCCTTTGCCGTCAGTACCGATCATATAAATATCAAACTCACGTCCTTTGGGGTCATCCATGTTCGAGCTGAAGATGATGCGTTTGCCGTCGGGATGGAAGAATGGCGCGAAGTTCGCTTTGCCGTTACTTGTTACC
>DATDEW010000053.1:0-11775 GCA_036522935.1 Kapaibacterium sp. (SeqCode) | reverse complement strand
TAACAGATATAGCGTATGCAGACACTGTCTGTATGCGCTATTTCTTTTCTATGACGAAACTCCGCATTTGAACTTGCGTATTCTGAACTGACTGTATAGTCAGTTTAATTTATCGTAACTCAACATGCAACAGATCATTGTAGAAGAATCAGCTGTTATCGGCGCACCAGCATCGAAGGTTTATGATGTCATAGCCGATTACCGTAACGGTCATCCTAATATTGTACCCAAAAAATATTTTAAGAGTGTAGAGATTGAATACGGCGGCGTAGGCGCGGGGACTATCATCCGCGTAGTGACGCAGTTCTTGGGCCGTGAACAACATTACCGCATGCTTGTTGAAGAACCCGATCAGGGAAAAGTTATCAGTGAGCGCGACCTCAAGACAGGTACGGTAACATACTTTACCATCAAAGAGGGAAAAAACAAAGGTGAGTCCATTGTCACTATCAAAACAGAGATGCCAATAGCCAGCGGCTTAAAAGGTATGATCGAGAAGCTGACGACTCCTCCGATGATGAAGAAGATATACCGCGAAGAATTGGCGCAGCTCAATTCATTTGTATCTCTGAATTAGAACCTACATTCTACTTCGCAAGAGCTTTGACATTGCCACGTTCTCGACGAAATTTTCGAAGAGCGGTGCAGAGAGTGGTGATTCCAGATCCATCCGTTCCGGGTGCCACTGAACAGCAAGGAAGTAGGGCTTCTTTTCGGGCTCTTTCCATTCGATCGCCTCAATAACATTATCGCCAATGCTTCGGGATGAGACTTGCATACCCGGAGCAACAGCGTCAATTGCCTGGTGGTGTGCGCTTGCTACCCCACCTTCTGTCTCCCTCGTTATCTTCATTAAGAGAGTCCCTGGTTCGATAACAACTTCATGAGGTCGGTCATGGCCATCAACCTTTGAGTGAGATGGTAAGCCGTTATGCTCAAGATCGGCGATGAGAGTACCGCCATAATGCACGTTGAGTAGCTGCAGTCCTCTGCAGATGCCTAAGACGGGCAGATTCCTTTCATCTACTATTTTCGCAAATGAAAACTCGTTCGTATCTCTTGCTTCGTCAGGAGTGTCATTGCAGAGCGGAAGAAGCTCGGGCTTATTGTAGTACTTTGGGTCAACATCTGCGCCGCCTGTAAAAAGGATGCCATCCACACTCTCTATCTGTTCAGGAAATTCCGAAAGGTTAATGACCTCAACTTCATGCTCTAACTTTTTTGCCGCATGGTCAAGTGCCTCTACATACTTATTGTACTTAGGGATCTGCGGTGGTGCGTATGATAAGCCTATTATGATGTTCATCTATAAAAGTACTGATTCAATTCGTCTCCAAAACTCGTCGTTAGTGAACGTATACGAGATATGAAGCACTCCTACCTTGCATTCAGACTCTACTTTTTCAAAATACTCTCTGGATTTAACAATATCTTTTGTCGTCGTGATTATTATATCACAATCATCACTCTTAGCTCGCTTAAGAACGTCTGTGATGAGATCAGTATTATATTCGGCATGGTCTTCAAGAGCATACGGGATAATATCGGCATCGAACGACGAGATAAGATCATGAAAACGCTCCGGATTGGCAATAGTGGAGAGCGCGAGCACTCGTTTGCCTTTTAGATAGTCAGGTTGCCTTGACGAGTCAAGAAACGTAATATCCGAAGCCATGAGTTTGGCTCTGACCAGTAGAGCATCCTTCTTGTGTGGAATTTCTATCTCATTTTCATCAGTCTGAATGATTATGTCGGCATCACTTGAAGATGTAATATCCTCGCGGTTCTTTCCAAAAGGGATAACGTGTTGATCGGAGTGCTTGTCAATAAGCAGGATATTGAGGTCCCGCCTTAACGCCATATGCTGGTAACCATCATCGAGGAGTATTACGTCTGCTCCTTTTGCAATAGCCTTCTTTGCTCCGCTTGCTCTATCCTCATCACAAACGACCATAACTCCGCCAAGCTCATTTGCAAAACTTTGTGCTTCGTCACCTGATTCATACACATCTGCAAGTATTTGTCTGCCATCTGATACAAGCAGAAACCCCTTTGATCTGCGTTTATAGCCACGCATCACTATTGCAGGTTTCTTCTCGAGAGAATCTCGTAGATATTCAGCGATAAGCTTTGTGATAGGACTTTTACCGCTGCCGCCGGCTGTGATATTGCCGATAGATATAACAGGTACTGATACTTTCGTGCTTGGTAGTGATCCTTTATGATAAAGGATGCGCCTCATGGTCATTACCCAAGCATATGGATTAAGTATATCAACTATGGTCATACCCGATCACCTCTCAATTTTGTTGATACTACTTCAAGATAAGCACGCTGTTCATCTTTACCACCTGGAAAGACGGAAGTATCCAATTCTTCAGCAATAATATCAACAGCTGAAAAGGGAAGTGGTATCTCAAACTTGTCCCAGCTTTTTGTTAGCTTGTAAGAGCTTCGGTAATTGATGTGAAGAAAGATAAGAGGAAGCCCAAGTTCTTTCGCAGCTATGAACGCGCCACGTTTCATTATTTCAGCAGGTCCGCGAGGTCCGTCAGGAGTAATGACAATACGTTTTGCATTACTGCTACTGATCATCGCCATCGCTTCTTCAAGCGCTTCCATGCCTTTCTTCGAGCTTGAGCCGCGAACGACCGTGTATAGCCATTTTTTCAGGACAGAAGTGAGGCGATCCCCATCCTTCGAGGGGCTAACAAGTGCAACAGCGTTTTCTTTTGAAGCGTACCAACCAGCTAACATCTTTGAATGCCAGAAAGCAACGATACACTTGTCCGGCAAAGGGGAGCCACTCCACTTGAAGCGGAGCGTTTTTACGAGAGCGAATATTCCTGTTGGCAGTAATACTGACATCAGTCGGCAAGAAGTTCATTTGCAACGCGTCGGGCGGTACTTCCGCTCGGTGGACGAAGCAGTGAACGCAAATTACGAAGTTCTTCGGTAAATGTCTCTTTATTTCCGAGAACAGAATGCAAACCATTGGCTATTGATTCTGGTGTGAAGTCATGTTGTATGAGTTCTTGATACAACTGTTTGCCAAGGACTATATTGATAAGTCCGATATACGGTAATTTAATGAGGTTTTTTGCAATGAGGTATGTAATTGAGCTTGTTTTATAGCAGATGACCCCGGGTAAACCCATGAGCCCCGCTTCAAGGGTAGTTGTGCCGCTTTTGAGTATTCCTAATGAGCCATACGACATCAGTTCATGTATCTCTTTTGAATCTCCAGAGAAAACTTTAAAGTTGTTTGACGCCGCAATTGTAATTCCTTCAGCACGGACGATGATCTTCTCAAATGTATTTTTAGGGTCAAACTCTTCTGCAGCACTTGTCATGGTCTCAAGATGACGTGATACTTCTTCTTTTCGGCTGCCCGGGAAAATTAGTAGCCAATCTTTGCTTGGATTTAGTCCATACTTCTTGACAAACACTTCCTTACCTACAAACGACTTTTCTTCCTCTTCAATTAGCTCGAGCAGAGGATGTCCGACGAACTTAACATCATTATGTCCTTTCTCTTTGTACAATTTCTCCTCGAACGGGAAGATAACCAGCAGTTCATCAGTATTCTCTATAATGCTCTTGATGCGCCCCTCTTTCCATGCCCATACTTGCGGACTTACATAGTAGATGACTTTGATGCCCCGATTCTTTGCCTCTTTAGCAAAGCGGAGATTAAAGCCGGGGTAATCAATGAGGAAAACGACATCCGGTTTAGTCAGAGGATCATCAAGTAGCGCGACAATGGTACGAAAGACTTTTCGGAAGAACAGATACCGCTTTACAACTTCGGCAAAACCAATGACAGATACGTCTTTGTCGGTATAATAGAGTTTTGCTCCAAGCTCGGCACATTCTTTGCCACCTATACCATAGATGTCAAGAGCCGATCCACGCTCGAGCACCACTTGCTGTGCACTACGTAAGGCATGAGCAGCTAATCGGTCACCCGATGCTTCGCCGGCAATGATGAGTATCTTTTTGGTCACAAATCTCTTGATCGTGTTTTCTTCGTGGTTATGGTTGTAAATTTACCAATAAGCGAATCGCTTTGATTCTTGAACAAAGTACAAGTTCTATCATTCATGACATGGCGATCAATGTATTCATACCGAAGAAATACAACACCAACTGATTCTTGATGTTCTGAAAAGATAAGATCTCCAAAATCTTTATCCTCGGTGAGAATGATGGGAGGAGGCTGAAGACTCATTTTAAGGATATCCTTGTCACCCATTCCCGAAAACTCTTCTTTGACTGACACTACTTCGAATCCATTCTCACGAAGTGCTTTAATTAGAGATGAACTGATGTTCTCGTCAGCAATGATCATGCATCGAGAGGCGAGAATGCTTCATTTGCAACAATATCAGATGCATAGAGTATTGCTGCTTGTATTTGAATAGGAGAGAGATTCGGGTAATCTTCAATAAGCAATTGAGTCGTTGCTCCTTGTCCGAGTTTAGAAAGTATCAATTCAACTGTGATACGGGTACCTTTTATACAAGGTTTACCAAGCATAACATTTGGATTTGAGGTAATATGTTGCGTATAGTCAAGCATCGTAAATACTATAAACCGATAAGGATTAAGTCGGTTCCATTTTGTCCACAGGGCTAAAGCAGCTTTTTCAAATATCTTCCCGTATGCGACTCTTTCACTTTAACGATATCTTCAGGTGTGCCTTGGGCGATGAGTTCACCGCCTGCTTCTCCTGCTTCCGGTCCAAGATCGATCACATGGTCAGCGCACTTGACAACTTCAAGGTTATGCTCAATAACGAGGACCGAATTACCCGCTTCAATAAGGGCATTGAGAGCTCTCAACAATTTGGCAATATCGTCGTAATGGAGTCCTGTGGTCGGTTCATCGAAGATGAAGAGAGTGCCTTCCTCTGAAGTTTCGGCTAAGTGAGATGCGAGTTTTACTCGCTGCGCCTCGCCACCCGATAGGGTAGTTGCCGGTTGACCGAGCTTCATGTACCCCAGACCTACATCATCAAGTCGTTTAAGACGTGAATGAATACGCGGATATTTCTCGAAGAATGCAAGCGCTTCTTCAATGGTCATGTTCAGTACATCGACAATATTCTTATCGTCTATCGTAGCATCAAGAACTTCCTGTTTGTAGCGTGAACCGCTGCAAACATCACAGGTCAAATACATATCAGCCAAGAATTGCATCTCGACCTTTACAAAACCTTCACCCTGACAGTTCTCGCAACGACCACCGGGGATATTAAATGAGAAGTAGCCGCCTTGCCATCCACGCTGTTTCGAGTATGTTGTTCGTGCAAATGCTTCGCGGATATGGTCGAAGGCATTCACATAGGTTGCCGGATTGGAGCGAGGTGAGCGGCCGATAGGCGTTTGGTCAATGAGCTGTACCGTAGAGATCTTATCTGCTCCAGTTATCTCGCGGAATGCGCCGATATTCGATACCGGCTCGCCTTTCTCCTTACGGAGTCCGTTGTAGAGTACATTATGAACAAGGGTTGACTTACCAGAGCCCGAAACACCTGTCACAGCAACGAACATCCCAAGGGGGAAACGAACATCGATGTTCTTTAGATTATTTTCTGTAGCGCCTTTAATCGTGATACAATCCAGCGGGCTGATGCGTCGGCGTTTCTTAGGGACAGGTATCTCTAATTCGCCATTGAGATACTTTGCCGTGAGTGAGCGAGATTTCTTTGCTTTGACAAGCTCATCCTTTGTACCTTCAAAGACAATTTCTCCACCTCGGATGCCTGCATTTGGTCCGAAGTCAACGATATGGTCTGCCGCCGCTATTACATCCTCATCATGCTCAACGACAACGACTGTATTGCCAAGGTCACGGACACGGTGCAGGATCGTGAGTAATTTTTCCGTATCACGTTGATGAAGTCCGATGCTTGGTTCGTCGAGTACGTAAAGAGTCCCTGTTAATGCACCACCGAGAGAACTTGCAAGCTGAATGCGTTGTGACTCTCCACCTGAAAGAGTCTGTGACAGTCGCTCAAGAGTCAAATAACCAAGCCCGACATCGTCAAGATATCGAAGACGTTTTTTGATCTCAAGTACTACACGCTCGGCGATCTTCAATTCGTAATCCGTAAGCGAGAGTTCATCAAAGAACTGTTTCGCTTTTATGATGGTCATCTTCACAACATCATGGATCGTCTTGCCATGGACTTTTATATTCTGCGTAGCAGGACGTAATCGTGAGCCATGACACTTCTGGCATATTGTATAACCTCTGTAACGAGAGAGAATAACGCGGTAGTGAAGCTTGTACGTATGCGTTTCAAGCTCACGGAAAAATCCTTTGAGTCCATCGAACTGCTTTCCCCACCCCTCCCAAATTGTCTGACGCTCATCTTCTGTGAGCTGGGCATAGGGGATATCAAGCCGAACATGTGCATCATTTGCAACGGTCTTGAGGTCGTCAAGATAGGAGCCGAATTTTGGCCCTGTCCAGCAGCTGATCGCCCCGGTCTTAATGCTTTTTTGCTTATCAGGAACGACAAGATTCATATCAATACCGACAGAGCGGCCAAATCCTTCGCATTCGGGACATGCACCGAACGGGCTATTGAAAGAAAAAAGCTTCGGGTCTGGCTCTTCGTATGGGATACCGTCGTTCGCACATTCAAAGCGGTCGCTGTACTGATGTTCTTCCGTCGCTCCATCTTTTCCAAGACGTGCAATGATCACTTTTCCGCTTGATTCGCGGAAAGCAGTTTCAACTGAGTCCACGATTCGCGAAATCAACGCTTCATCATCTTTGCGCCATACAAGCCGGTCAACAAGTATCCGTACTTCACTCGGAGATATTTTTTGCGGCGGTTCTTCTGATAACTCTAATATCTTATCACGTTCGGCAAGCGTGATGCGGAAAAATCCTTGTGCACGTAAGTTAGCCCATTCTTCATCGAGAGAATGTTTCTCATGACGATGCATAGGAAAAAGCACATAGAACTTATCGCCATCCTTGAGCTTCGTTTTTATATCGGCTATAATAGAGCCAGGTGTATCCTTACGCACTTCTGTACCGCACTTTGCACAGTAGGTGATACCGATACGTGCAAAAAGAACACGAAGGTAGTCATAGACCTCTGTTTGAGTTGCGACTGTTGAGCGTGGATTTCGAACAAGAGTTTTCTGTTCAATGGCAACAGCAGGAGATATGCCGGTAAGTTGATCAACATCCGGCTTCTGCATACGCTCTAAGAACTGACGTGCATACGAGGAGAGAGACTCAACAAATCTTCTCTGCCCCTCGGCAAAAAGCGTGTCAAATGCGAGTGAAGTTTTTCCTGAACCGCTTACGCCTGTAAAGACGATGAGCTTATTGCGCGGGAGCTCAAGTGAGATATTCTTAAGATTATTGACCCGTGCACCCTTGATGATGATCGGACGCTTCGCCGACGGCAAGCCGCCAGTTACCGGAGGAGTTGTTTTCGTATGTGCGATGTCTTTAGGCACAGGAGCAAAAATTATAAATAGCGTTCTTTGATAACTCCCAGATGATGGAGTTCATGTCCGGCGATCATATATGCAATAGCACGAACGGATACAGGTCTACCATTGGCTATGCCACTGCGTTCAATGCCATCTTTATTAAGATTCTCAAGTAATGTCAGCGTTGCAGCCCTCACAGCTTTGTATTCGCTAATAATGCTATCGGCAGTCCGAGCACTTGTATCAGCATTCTTAGCATACTCATCTTCTTCAAATCCTGCAATTTCTACCTTATCGCCACGGGAGAAGGTAAGCATACGATAGCAGAAGACTCGTTCTGTGTCCATTACATGTTGCGCGACATCTGCAACCGTCCATTTTCCTTCGGCATATCTATAATGCAGCTTCTCCGAAGCAATGGAGTCTAGTAAATTAGAGAGCGAATCCGTCTGATTTCTGAAATACTTTAATACATCATCAGCCGCAACAAGCGAAATATATCGCTTGTAGTATTCGGGATAGTCTCCGTCATTTGGTGGCGTGATGATCATATTGTTCATCTGCTATGAGAGAACGGATTGAAGTGACTCCTCACCTTTCGGGTAGCTATCTGCAGCACCGGTAAAACGCTCGATGTGACTGCGAATCTCTGCCAAGTCAAAGAAGTGCTTGCCTGCGGCGTTGCGGAGTTCACGGGCGACTGTATCTTGCGTCGATGCGATGATAACACGTTTACCATAGCTACGGAGGAGTTCAACGGCACGTTCGAAATCACCGTCTCCTGTTACCATTACAGCAGTATCGTACTGTGCAAGAGTGGTAAACAGATCGATAGCCATCTCGAGATCGAGGTTTGCTTTACGTGTAAGTTCACCTGTTGCCTCGTCACGGAAGTACTTTATCGTCTTGACACGGACGGTGTAGCCTGCATGGTTGAGGTAACCATAGAATCGTTGTTCGCGTGGATCAGGCGGCATCTTTTGTGATGCATACCAAAACGCATCACCAATGGCAGCGCCATTAGTAAAATAATCTAAAAGTTTGCGGGGGTCGAAGAACCAGCCGAGCGAGCGCTGGGCGTAGTAAGCATTTTCACCGTCAACAAATACGGAAATACGATTCGTCGGCTGCGTGAACAGCGGATGTGTGGAGTTCGTCATAATGTTAATATTTCTAAATAATGTCATCCCTTATAGAAGGGACGTATAATATATTGGTAATATATATGTCACGAAAGGCGATATTAGTTCAATCTCATCCCGCTCTTGGAATCAAAGAGATGAATGTCAGTCGGGTGGATCTTCAAGTGTATGGGATCCCCGAGTTTATAGCCATCACTAGGTGCGAATCCTTTAATACTTGCAATAAACGTATTACCACCGGTTTCAATATAGTAGTTGGTTACACTTCCGAGCGGCTCAATAAGTGTAAGTGTCCCCGAAATGATCCCTTCACCGGAATGATCAGATACAACGCTTATTGATTCCGGCCGAACACCGAGTTGGGCAGTTCTGTGGCTTATAGTAGAATCTAATGGTAAACGAAATTCACCCGTTGAAAATATTCCTCCCTCAAGTGTACCTGTCATCATGTTCATAGAAGGTGAACCAAGAAAGCGGGCAACAAAACTTGTTGCAGGCTTCCGATAGATATTTTCGGGTGAATCGTATTGTTCAAGTTTACCTTTATTAAGCACTGCTATGCGATCGCCCATTGTCATAGCTTCGGTTTGGTCGTGTGTGACATAGAGCATTGTCGTCCTGAGTTCGCGCTGGAGGTTCTTGAGTTCGGCACGCATCGAAGAGCGGAGCGCAGCATCAAGATTTGAGAGGGGCTCATCAAAAAGAAACACTTGCGGTTTACGTACGATCGCTCTGCCTACAGCCACACGTTGTCTCTCACCGCCGGACAGCTCTTTTGGTTTTCGAGAAAGCAAATGAGTGATAGATAATAACTCAGCTGCCTTACCGACTTCGCGTTCTATAACATCTTTGCTTTCTTTACGAATCGTAAGTGGGAATGCGATATTTTCTTTTACGGTAAAATGTGGATAGAGGGCGTAGTTCTGAAAGACCATTGCTACGTCTCGGTCTTTTGGAGCGAGGTTATTGACTTGTTTCCCGTTGATGAATATCTCTCCGTCAGAGATGTCTTCAAGGCCTGCGACCATTCGTAGTGTAGTGGATTTCCCACAGCCCGAGGGTCCGACCATGACAATAAACTCGCCTTTATCAGCAGAAAAGGAGATACCACTGACGGCTTCATTGCCGCCCGGGTACCGCTTTTCTATATTTCGTAGTTCTAAATGAGCCATTATTCATCAAATTCTGAGCACAAAGTTACGAAGAACAATTGTTATAGAACCAACAAATAGAAAGTCTCTTAGATATTGGGTCGTACTGCAAAATTATTGTTTATTAAACGTTCATGAGAATAGTCATACTTATTATTTGCACGCTTTTTATTCTCGATAGTTCTTATTGTCAGCTACCTGCAAAGCCTATTGTCGATGTACGAACAGTTATTGTATATCCAAAGGAGGAGTTGAAAGCAGGCACTGAAGGGATGGTCCGTGCAGAGTTGGGAGTGAATATAATGGGTAAAGTTACCAAGTGCAAGATAAAAGAATCATCAGGAAAAAGCTTTACTGATGCCGTGATGGCGGCCTGCAAAAAAGCAGAATTTGAGCCCGCTCGTGATTCATTAGGTCACAAAGTAGAGAGCTGGTATCCGGTAATGATCATATTTAAACCGACTCCCCAACAGATAGCAAAAGCAAATGAAATGGAAGTCGTTGATATCAATGATCTTAATGATAAAATGCAAGGAAATACTACTCCCGAGATCCTTACAAAGATCGATGACCTGATTGATTATCCAATGGCGGCACTTCGCGCCAATCTCGAAGGAAAGGTCGAAGCAAGCGTGTATGTAAATAATAAAGGACTTGTTGACTCCTGCCAGATCATCTCTTCAACAGATCGCATTTTTGAGGCATCTGCTGTAAGTGCTATAAAGAAAATGCGTTACGCGCCACCGAAAAGAGGTGGTATGCCAATGCCATTCCGGTACAGACAAACAGTTGACTTTTTATTAGGAAAAAAGTAAGTTTTTAAAAAATAAGGGGTACAATTTGGGAATTATCGTCGTATATTTGTATTGATTAGAAGAAGTAATTCTTCTTACCACACGATGAGGTGCCGCAGGGTTGAGTTAGGATCTTGCGGCATTTTTACATACTTACCCTTCGCCCCTTACGTAAGGTATCAAGCGAGTAGAATGTATCACGCCAACGCAGTCCACCGTTCTTCATTGCCTTCAGTGTTGAGTTTAATACCCCTAGCGAGATAAAGAAATATCCGAGCGGAAGTGAGGCGGCAATAAGTGGCTTTATCTTTATTCCTGAACGCATGACCATTGTAGATAGAGCTGGAAGTAGCGAGTAGAAGAATAATGTAATGACAATAAGAAGTATGTTCTGTGATACTAACCCGGCTACAATGGGGAAAAACACAGTCAGCCACATTGATAGTATCATGATCATAGCCTTCATAAAACTATAGTTTGCAAACCCGGCGAATGCATTTTTCTCAAGTCCTCTAATAGCTTCTTTCAGAGTTGGGTACCACTCAAATGAGAGCAGTCCGTTGCTATCGAGCAGTGCAGACTTCCCCCCGGTATTATGTATCATAAGCCCGACACCGCCATCATCGATGACTTCCATCTTTAACCATTCAAACCCCGGAGTTTTCTCAAATGCCGAGCGACGAACAAGATTGAATGCACCGACACCAACATACGACTTGCTTCCGGCTTTTCCGATCTCTTTGGCTTTAATACGCTGAATGAATAATCCGCCAAAGGCGAATACAAAAAGAGGCACAAGAAATTTCTCATGCTGCGAGCGGTCGTCGGGCAGAAGAGCAAGATGATCGAGCGAGTTTTCCTTAGCGTAGAAAATAGCAGATGTTATGACATCAGGTTCAAAATGAATATCAGCATCAGAGAAAAGCAGCCATTGGCCAGTTGCATGTTGCACTCCGAAATTAAGGGCGTTTACTTTTCCGAGCCATCCTTCAGGAAGGGAAGTGATGTGTATCGGTTTGATTCTCGCATCAATAGCTGCGATGGTGTCAAGTATCTTCCCTGTGGAATCCGTTGAACGATCATTGACGATAATAAACTCGATGTTCTGGTATGATATGCTTCGTAAAGAGTGTAGACATCTTTCAATAGCAGCTTCTTCATTCTTTCCGGCTATGACAATACTGATCTTTTCTGCATTCTTGGGTGTATCCCGCTTAGGTAGTGG
>DATDEW010000052.1:0-2194 GCA_036522935.1 Kapaibacterium sp. (SeqCode) | reverse complement strand
TGTCCTCTTAGTGAAATTTATCATCACCAAAAGATACAATGGATCGACGCAGATTTTTATCGCTTGCATTTACTGACCGTACCGCTCCGCTGAAGATAGCATCAACACTCAATGAGTGGGTACCCGACGCAACGAACCCGTGGGACGCTGATGCTGTGCAGCATCTCTACCATAGGTTGGGCTTTGGCGCAAAGAAAAGCGATATTACTCTTGCACTTTCGATCACGCCTTCGGCTCTCATCGATATGCTTACAGATGATGAGCTTGTAACAACAGGTATGCCGGAGCCGCCTGCCGGGTGGCAGGAGTGGCTCTGGGGCATACCGTATCTCGGTTCTGACTATCCGACACAACATGCAGAGGATAACTTACAGCATGACGGGAAGGCAGATATTCGTATCTGGTGGACTATGATGATGACTGATAGTCGCTTACAGGTACGAGAGCGGCTCACTCTTTTCTGGCATAACCACTTCGTCATTGAAGAACTCAAGGTATATTGGGTAGCTCACTTTTACCGATACTTCCAATATCTACGCTCTCATGCCTGGGGTAACTTCAAGAGTATGGCAAGAGAGATAACAATACTTCCGGCAATGCTAAAGTATCTCGATGGTATCTGGAGCGAAAAAGGGAAGCTCAATGAAAACTATGCGCGTGAACTCATGGAGTTATTTACGATGGGTACGCATGACAGGTTCGGAAACCAAAACTATACTCAAGAAGATGTGCGAATGGTCGCGGCTGCTGTCACCGGATGGCGCTTCCGCTATGAAGAACCTGCACCAAATACCATCCCGCCATACTTTGCAGATTATTACTTTGATTTTGATACTCCAACAAGTCCGTTCGGGGCGGAGTCAAAGGTATACGGTCTCTCACTTGCGAACGACAAACGGATCACGGGTGACATCATAGATGTCATGTTCGAGAAACGCGCAGAAGCGATCAGTTGGCACATTGCGAAAAAAGTATATCAGGAATTTGTCTATAAAGGTGATCTTCCTGATGGTGCAGAGCCGATCATCAAAGAAATGGCAGAGATATTTTGGGAATCAGGTTTTGAGCTTAAACCAATGCTCATAAAGCTATTTAAAAGTGAACACTTCTTTGATAGAACATTTCGTGGGGCGGCGATCAAATCGCCTTATGAGTATATAGTCGGTACACTCCGCAAACTTGATATCAACCCTACAGTAGAGCAGACCGGAAGTCTGCATTGGTATTCGCATGATATGGGACAGTTCTTAGGAAACCCGACGAATGTAAAAGGATGGGATGGGTATAGAGTATGGTTGAACTCCGGGACGTTGCCAAAACGCATCACGATGATCTCTCGTGATATTACTATCGGAGATGGGATACAAGGAACTGGTGTAAATCCTCATAATGGCTTCGGATACCACTACATTCCATGGAAGAATGAGATGGTACACTCGTGGGCATCGCAATTCAGTACATTCGATACCGGTACCTTTGAGGAGTTTGTTCGCGATCTGGGAAAGTTTTTGTGTGCTCTGCCATTGGTTGACGAACATATTGCTTCAATAATAGCACAATCCGGACTTATACATACCTATGAATGGCCTTCTCTTTCCAAAGAATCGCGTATCGGAATTGTGAGAAAAGTTGTGTATGATATCATGCGCTCGGCTGAATTTCAACTTGCATAATATACGATCATGAACCGCAGAAATTTTCTTCGTACGCTCCCGATCGGAGTAGCAGCAACGGCAGTGCCCTTTATGACCGGACGCTCGCGCGCGTCTGCATTAATTAACTCCCCGATGCTCAATGCTCTCGCAAATTCCGAGAGCGAAACAGATAAGGTGCTCGTCGTTGTCTATCTTGAAGGAGGCAATGATGGTATCAATACGATAGTACCATTTGAAGATCCTCTCTATCATACCTATCGAAAGAACCTTGGGTTTACAAAACCCGAGGAGATCGATATGCTTAGCTGGAAAGTGCGTGGTGATCTCGGTATCAATCCGCAGCTGAACCCTCTTAAGCCGCTTTGGGATGAAGGTAAGATCGCGATGGTACAAAATGTTGGTATTACGAATCCTGATCTTTCACACTTCAAAGGTCTAGAACTATGGAATTCGGCAAGTGATTCTGATCTTGTCATACCAACAGGTTGGCTCGGAAGGTATCTTGAATCAGTGTACCCTGATTATCCGAACACTCTCCC
>DATDEW010000051.1:0-4729 GCA_036522935.1 Kapaibacterium sp. (SeqCode) | reverse complement strand
ATCTTCGGCTTCCTCTGAACTGCCGAGCATACGGAGACAGTAGCTAAAGACGCGCTGACGGAAACGGAGATAAAGCTCCGTAAACGCCTGCCGATTCCCGGAGATAAAAGCTCGAAACAGCGCAATCTCCTGCGCCCTTTCCCGCTCCCTATCTTCGGATTCGCGCATTTTGCGATCCATTGTCTCTGTTAAATATGCCATAACCGAATGCGGTGCCTAAGGCATCTACTTATAATAACACACCTACCTGACGGAAGTTGCGGGGGAAAATTGCTTATTTTGTGGAAAAATCAGGGTACCAAGGTTCATGCAAATGTCATTCCGAGGAACGACTGAAAGGAGTGACGAGGAATCTGGATTTAGACCACCATCGAAATAGATTGCTATAGCCAGATTCCTCACCTTCGCTTCGCTACGGTTCGGAATGACAATAACCAAATAATCAGGTCTATGGTACTGGGTCATATCCCCCCGGATGCATCGGGTGGCATCTGCCAATACGCTTTATCCCCATGTATCCCCCCTTGAATATACCATATTTAGAGACCGCATCCGCCATATATTGGGAGCAGGTCGGCTGGAAGCGGCAATTCGTCCCCAAATACGGGGAAACAAGCTGCTGGTAGAGGCGGATAAAGAAAACGAATATCCTACGCATTGGTCATTAGTGTCACATACTCTAACAACGATCTATCCGAACTGTTCGGTATCAGAGTGTAACTCTTGTCTTGAAATTTCATTATTACTTTATGAAGACTCTAAAGATACTCTCTGTTCTTATAGGACTTTCGCACTTTCTTGTTTCATGCGCCACCGAGCCGCAAGCAGAAAAAGTGTATTCGGCATCAGGTTTTGCTTATCTTATAGATACTGCCGGTGGCCGCTATGGGCAGTCGATAGAGAACAGAGACATACTTGTAACTATTGAAGGTACGAACTTACAGACCTATACAGATTCAACAGGTTACTTTACTATTGAGAACATACCTACCGATAAACATACATTCTACTTTTATAAAGACGGATATGGATTGCAGCGCTCAACAGAAAAGAACCTAACAAACTATTTCCATAACGCTGACGATTCTCATCCTACTGACTTCGTTTCATTTTGGGTTGAGCTGTTTCCTTTATCTCCGTTAAAAGCAAGTATTGATTCTCTTTATTACATTGATACAACGTATATTCATACGTATCGCAAAGATATTGTTATCGGACCTCATGGTGATACATTAGATCACGGTACACTCCATAGAGATACTATCCATGTTGATGACTCTCCTCTTGTGATAGAAGGCAGTATCACTGATGAGAACGGGTTTTCCGGATATCATAGCAATGTGGTATTATTCTTTAGCACCTCGCCGGATATTTCATCCGACACTACCACATGGGAATTCAATAGGGGCTGCGGTGAGTACTCCGATAATGCTTTTACTATAAGCGGTTCAAAGTATACATTCCGTCTTTATGAACAAGAATTAGATCTTCTAAAGAAAACAGCTTTTGCAAAAGGTACTACTCTTTATGTGGTAGCGTATGCCCGGCCGTATCAGCATGCATCAAGTAGAAATGGTTTTGGTACGGAATTCAGATCAGGATATACAAATACACATCTTAGCGACACTTTTACAAAACGCTATTACACTACAATAGGACGTTATCGGTCAACTGTAAGGTCATTTATTTTGAAGTAGCTTTGTCATAAGTACTTCACCTATCTTTTTTACATCACCTTCTATATGTTGCCAGTTGCAATCTTTGCTTGGCGGCTGAGTGATCCGCATGAGGATAAGTAGTTGTTTGCTATTTCCTTCAACTAATTCCGAGACGTTTTTCATCTGGTCGGATATCCTGACTGCCTCACGCATCCAACGCTTGAGCTTGTTGCGCTCATGGGCAGGTTTGGTGAATTTCTTCGGGGCGTGATAGAGCAGAAGTAGCGCCGGCGCATTCGGCTCGGGCAGTTCGCGCAACAGATATTTCCCCGATACTACCGAAGTATCCTTACCCGTACGACCGAGCGAACGACCTTCTGCAAAAAGCTCGTCAATGTCGCGCTGTAACCGTATGGTCTGTATTCGGAAATTCATCATGTAAAAACAAAGAGCATCTCGGCTAATGCCGAGATGCTCCAATAAAATGTCTAAAGACTAACGACTAAGAACTAACGGCTGGCTTACCCGCGCTGTTCGTCGCTTGTCGTCAGTTTATGACGTCCTTTTGCGCGGCGTGCTGCGAGTACGCGGCGTCCGTTTGCCGATGCCATACGGGCACGGAATCCGTGCTTATTTGCGCGTTTGCGACGGCTGGGCTGGTATGTACGCTTCATGATTCTTTCTTCCTATACATTTAAGGACGCACAAAACACTCCAACACCCCCGAAAAGTTCAGTTTATCAACAAATTCCGAGTTTTACAACCATTAATGAATGAAACACCCGATTTTCGTAGGGGCACGCCGCTGGCGTACCCTCTTATTCAACAATAAGCTTTGTTTGCGCCATCAGGTAGCCGTTACGTTTTACTACTACTTCATACATTCCTGATGGAAGCGATTCAAGGTCCGTAAGAGCTATCTCCTGCTTGCCTGTCACAATGCAAGTTGAGTATTGCTTAAGCGTTACGCCCGTTACGGAAATTATCTGAACTTCACATGCGCCTTCTTCAACACTATCAAGCGTGAGCGTTGCAGTCGATGATGTTGGGTTGGGAGAAATGGAAATGTTGCAAGTTATTGCTGATTCATCTTCAACACTGCTCGGGTTTTCAGGAGAGAGTTTTACGACCCAGTAGTCAAAGTCATCGCCTCCGCCATGATGCCCACTCACATCACCATCATTCGAAGCGCTGTTGCCCGCGACGATAAATCCACCGTCGGATGTTTGTTGGATGGAAGAAGCTTTATCATCTCGACTTCCTCCAATCGATCTTTCCCATTCCAGTATACCTGTCTTTGAAAGCTTCACAAGCCAGAAATCATACCCACCATGGTTGAAGCTTATATTCCCGTCAGTAGAATTCGTAAACCCTGCAATTACATGTCCACCATCACTTGTTTCATAAATAGAGGTTGCCCAATCGTAAGAAGTACCACCTAATGAGCGGTCCCATTCAATAGAGCCACTCTTAGTCAGTTTCACTACCCAAATATCTAGGATTCCCTTATCACCAAAATGCCCGTTCACGTCACCATTAATAGACCCGGAATTGCCCACCACTATGTAGCCGTCATCTGCCGTTTGCTGGATACAAGACGCTTTATCCTGACTGCTGCCACCGAGCATTTTTTGCCACTCGAGGCTGCCATCTTTTGACAGTTTGATGACCCAATAATCCGAAGAACCCATTCCTCCTTCACGCGTAGTTACGTTTCCGTCATCGGAATTACTTTCTCCGGCAATGATATACCCGCCGTCTGATGTTTGTTGAATGGAGTTAGCAAGATCTTCATTGCTGCCGCCGTAAGATTTCGCCCACTCTTTCATACCATCATCTGATAGCTTTACTACCCAGTAGTCATTTCCACCATGGTTATCTGTTACCATGCCATCCTTTGAAGAACTATATCCGGCAGCAATGTAGCCACCGTCGAACGTGGGTATTATAGAATTTGCCCTATCACGATCTGTCCCACCAAACGAACTTTCCCAACTGATCACAGTGTCCTCTATCAATTTTACTATCCAGAAATCGTCGCCTCCAAAATTATCTTTCACATGAACATCTTTGGAAGAACTATACCCAGATATGATGTAAGAGCCATTGCCGGTTCCCCGAATCGAGGAGGCCATATCATAACTTTTTCCGCCATAAAGTCCCTTCCATTCTGTCATACCTGATGATGACAATTTAACTGTCCAGTAGTCAAATGTTCCAGGGGGCTTATTGACATCACCATCACCTGAACCAGTACCTCCCACGACGATATACCCTCCTTCAGTTGTCTGTTGGATAGATCCCACCACTTCTGAAGCACTGCCTCCAAGCGAACGTTGCCATTCTATCTTTGGCGGAGTTGTTAGTTGGGCATGAGTGTGCCGATGGAATATCAGGACGAAAAAGACTGCTGCGAGAAGATATATAATTCGCTTCATGATGATAACTACTCTAACTATCCGAAAATAGTTACAATATTTAGGGCTAAAGATATTGTACTCTTAAAGAGCCGCTGCCTTCTAAGGGAGAAGGATCTAAGATGACGTGAATAGAATATTTGTTACGTGTCGCCCCTACGGGGGCTTTGGATTCTTGGGGTTTTCCGTTTTTCCCAGGGCTTACGCCCTGCGCTACCGATGTGTCACTCCTAGCGGAGCTAGGGGATGGGCATGCCCCTACTAGTCAAATTGGGCAATAATATATAAACTATATAAAATGTTGATAAATTGTTGATAAATTATTTGGATTTCGGCATTTTATTTCGTATATTTGTATGGGAAAGTTTGGGATGTTGATAGTTGAATAGTCGATAGTTTGATAGTTGGGACTTCCGTAGTGAACCTTCGTGTATCCTTTGTGCCTTTGTGTTTAATTCTTTCAGCTCCGTAGCAATCGGGGACGATTGCTCTACTGTGTAAATTCTTATTGGTGGGAAAGGATGGCGCGAAATCGAAACAATTAGAATGTTGAATTATATAGCACTTACAAGGGAAGTGAACGTATTTTGAACACTCCCCAAGAAATGAGTTACAGACCATTAATCCATGATCTTCCGTAGGAATGTCGGTCTG
>DATDEW010000050.1:0-4705 GCA_036522935.1 Kapaibacterium sp. (SeqCode) | reverse complement strand
CCGCATACATACCCTGTCGTAGAGCTCGGAAATGCAAATGCATAAAAACCAAAACACTCCGGTATGTATCTTTCCTGCCACTCGTATCCGCCATCAGTCGTCTCAAGGATAGCAGAATATCCGTAGCGTGTATCGTATCCGGCAATAAAGATATGTTTATCGGTCAGCGAGTGGATACCGAATATGAGCATACTATCGACGAGCGTTTGATGCCATGCGCTGCCGCCGTTAGTTGTCCGCAGGACGACAGAGCCGAATTCATTCCATCCGGAAGCAAAGCCGACATCCTTAGTAGCAAAGTTGATGCTATAGAGGTTTTGCGTAACGGAGGCTGGATGCTGCACCCATTGTGCTTCGCCGTACCCCACAAGAACGAATGAAAGGAGGAAAGTTTGTATCAATATTTTCATAAGCGTAGCGATGTTAGTGAATGTGTATTTCGCTACACTCTTAGACCCCGATTGTTACAAAAGGTTGTTCTCCGTTCTTGCCAAAAGACCATAGCAAGCAACTACGAAGAAAAGAAAGGCAAGTTAAAAGAAAAAATCCCCCTCCACAAAAGTGGAGAGGGATTTCCAAACTCCCTCTCCTTTTCAAGGAGAGGGTCGGGGTGAGGTTATTAATAAATTATTCCTTCACCACCTTCACAGTCTTCACTTCCCCGCTCGGCGAGGAAAGCCGTACATAATAACTTCCCGAACTCCACGCTTTCGATTGAAGCGAAAGCACATGCTCGCCTTCAGCTTTATATCCATGCCCTTCGGAGTACACAGCCCTACCCAAGAGGTCATACACATCAATACGAACCATCGCACTCTTATCAAGCCGATACTTCAACTCCAAGATGTCAGTGAATGGGTTGCGGGTAGCGAGTAACTCACCGAGACGAGATTCGTGAGTTATAGGTGTTACACTATTTTGTGGTCCTCGGAGAATTGTCAGGTCGAGGTCTTCGAGAGAGGGAAATTGCGGATTAAATGGCGTTGCCATCGAGTCTTGAACAGTATCTTTCCATTTCTTATAGAGCGTTTGCATATCGGCATCTATATTTTCTTTGATCGCTTGATCATAATTATCACAATGTGCGGAGTCTATTATATATTTTGCTACTGTAACCCCGCCCTCCAGATATTTACCGTGTACGCTGTCAAAATATTGAAAAGTGCTAAGCATGGATATAACGTCCGCACAGTAGTAACCTGAATCTGGATTATAATATAATACTTTTTTTAACCATTGAAGGTGTTCAGGATAACGGTTGGGATCATCACTCCTAAGGTAATTAGGAGAGTAAAAACTAGAAAATGCTCTTGCCGATTTGGGCTCCATTGCACAATTCTCTATGTAATACCTTAATGTGTCATACGCTTTTTGCCACTCACCTGCTTGTTTTAGTGAACCGGATGTTAGGAAAATCAACTCACACTCATCAGAGGTAATGAGAGCTGATTGTGGTGATTGACCGAAGGACATCACAGGCACGGCACACAGAATGAAAAGATAGATGATAATGCGCATGTATTAAGTAATCTATCGGGGAAGGAAAATAATTGCAGGAAACTGAAGGTGTACTTTTGCCCTGAAAGGGCAATGGTTAATAGCCAGGGGCGATAGCCCCTGGAAACAGATACACCACACACCCCAAAGCCCCGAAGGGGCTACGGTAGTTACACCGCATCCTCATCAGGCAACCTATTTACCCTTCGTGCGGAATATAATATGAATATAGAGTCCTGCGTATGATTGTGGCATGATGGTGTCATGTAAGTTTACCGTCGCCCTTTCAGGGCTCTGCAAATATACTACTTCCTTTTCCAGTGGCTAAAGCCACTGGCTATTGACCGTCGTCCCTATCGGGACTTTGGGGAGGGTATGCATCTAATTGGTGATATTCGACTATAATACATAAACTATATAAAATGTTGATAATTTGTGGATAAATTATTTGGATTTCAGCATTTTATTTCGTATATTTGCATGGGGAAGTTCGGGGATGTTGATAGTTGGATAGTCGATAGTTTAATAGTTAGGATTCCTCCTTTGTGAACCTTCGTGTATCCTTTGTGCCTTTGTGTTTAATTCACCCTGTAACCTAACACCTACAACCTTCCACCTCAAATGTGTAAATTTATGGCACCATCCTTCATCAATTTGAACATAAAAAAACACCACCCTCAGTAAAGAGAGTGGTGCATAATTAGAATGATGAATTGTAATGACTTACAGACCGTTTTTTGCCTTACGCCGCTTCGGCTTTTTCGGAATGTTCTAGCAATTCATCGGTGAACTCGCCTTTACACTCGGAGCACTTCAGGTAGTTACCCTTTGACTTATGCCACTTGGTTGCAAGCCAGTTATTGTTACAGGTCGGGCATGTCTTGTTGACCGGTTTATCGTTGGAGATAAAGTCGCACTCGGGATATCTCGCACATCCCCAGAAGGTACGCTTCGCCTTTCCGCCTTTGCGTTGGACGATATCACCGACGACACACTTCGGACACTTAATGCCTGTCGGGATCTGTCTGGTATATTTACACTTCGGAAAGCGGTTACATGCGATGAACTTGCCATAGCGGCTCGAACGCATCAAGAGTTCGCCTTCTTTACACTCGGGGCATATCTCGCCGATCTTTTCCGGCGGTGGTTTGCCGATGGATTTGACGGAGGTCTTCTTGCCGCAGTCACCGCACTCGATAAAGAATCCGAACCAGCCGGATTTCAACTCGACATTCGCCGAGTTACATGCCGGGCAGTTGAACTTCGGGAGGTCTTCTTCAAGACGTTCATCAGCATGTTCCAAGACGGCTTTGAACGGGACGTAGAAGTCGTTCATCACCTTCTCATAACTGTTCTCTCTATCGGCAATAGTATCAAGCTCGCCTTCCATCTGCGCCGTGAAGTTCACGTTGAAAATTTCAGGGAAGCTCTTGACAAGAACGCGATTCACATTTCTGCCAAGGTCAGTTGGATAAAGCCGACGTTCCTGCTGCTCGACATAGGTACGGTCCTGGATAGTACCGACGATACTTGCATAGGTCGATGGTCTTCCGATACCGAGCGATTCAAGTTCTTTGACAAGCGATGATTCGGAAAAACGCGGCGGCGGCTTTGTCTCGCTGCGAGTAAGTTTCGGCGCTTCGATGTTCGCTGTCTGGCTCTCGGTGATGCCGTTGGGCAAGCGACGCTCGTCTTCATCAGCCGATGTGGTCTCTTTCTCCTCAATGTCTTCAAGAAGCTGCATGTAGCCTCTGAACTTGATGATAGAGCCCGATGCACGGAAACGGTAAACACTTCCCTCTTTATTATCGGAAGAAATATCAACGGTCGTCTGGTCAAGCACTGCAGGAGCCATTTGGCTTGCGATAAATCGCTGCCAGATGAGTTCATAGAGATCTGCAAGCGCTTTATCTTCGCCCGTCAAATAGCGGCGAATGGTCTTCGGGTCAAGATTCGGATTTGTCGGACGAATACATTCATGGGCCTCTTGAGCATTTTTGCTCTTCTTCTCTTTGCGCTCCGGCCCGACATAGTCATTGCCATAGGTTCTTGCAATGTACTCGATAGCCGAGTTGCGGGCTTCCGCTGATGTACGAGTCGAATCAGTTCTCATGTAGGTTATGAGACCTGTTAACCCGTCAGCGCCAAGCTCAACACCTTCATAAAGCTTCTGCGCAATACCCATCGTACGCTTCGGATTAAAACGAAGTGCCGAACTTGCAGCTGTCTGAAGCGAGCTTGTAATAAATGGCGGCGGAGCGTTCTTACGAACCTCACGCTTGGTCAGCCCTGCGATCTGATAGGTCTTCGTCTGTGCATCACGGGCAAAACCTGTTGCTGTCGTTTCATCACCGATGAAGCGGCTCTTCATCTCCTCGGGCATGTCCTGTTTGCTGCCCTCGGGATTTTTAAACTCTGCTTGATCTACACCAACAAGACGGGCATGGATCGGGAATTCGGTTGTCGCCGTCGTGAAGTCAGCCCACATGTTCCAATACTCGATCGGCTGGAAACGCTCGATAGAATCTTCTCTTTCGCAAATGATACGAAGAGCAACAGACTGTACACGGCCGGCAGAAAGATTCTGCGCATTCTTTCCGATGAATGCTTTCCAGAGATAAGGAGATACCTGATAGCCGATAATTCTATCCATCACACGACGCGCCTGCTGCGCATCGAAGAGGGCGGTATCAACGTCGCGCGAATGCTTCATCGCTTCTTCGATACCTGACTTGGTTATCTCATTAAAGAGAACACGCTTGATATTATCGTTCTTCGAGGATATCTCATTCAAGATATGAACGGCGATGGCTTCGCCTTCACGGTCCGGATCGGTTGCGAGGAAGACATCTTTCGATTTTCCTGCAAGGTCCTTAAGACGGTTAATAATATCTTTTTTCCCCTTTACAGTGATATACTGCGGGAGAAACCCATTCTCAAAATCAATTCCGAGCTTGGATTTCGGCAGATCTTTGACGTGACCGACCGATGCCTCAACAATATAATTGGAGCCAAGATATTTATTGATCGTCTTCGCTTTTGAGGGCGATTCGACTATAACTAACGATTTTTTAGCCATTTATAAAGCCTATACTTCCATTACATCATGCAAAAAGCGCGATGTGGGGTTCCATAACCACTCGCGCCTTATAAAAGATTTCAACCGGATTTTTTCTTAGTGCACGGTATCGTGAGTTCCGAGCATCAT
>DATDEW010000049.1:0-4927 GCA_036522935.1 Kapaibacterium sp. (SeqCode) | reverse complement strand
AGTCAAAGGTTCAGGGTTTCCCGACTATTGTGTTCTATAACGAGAATGGTGAAGAGGTACATAGAGTTGTCGGCTACCAGGAAGCTGACAAATTCTTACAGTCAATGAAGATCGCTGCCGCAAATAGCGAAACCTCGCTTAAACGAAAAGCTACTAATTAAACCTTACGTAAGAAAATGCTCTGTTTACGGAGCATTTTTTTTGGGAAAGAATACCCCATAGATGGTGTTTCACTTACCAAATGTCAACACGCCGCCCTGTAATTATCGCACCCTCGCTGCTTTCAGCGAATTTCGCTCGCCTTGAAGAAGAAGTCCGCGTTATGGAGCGTGGCGGGGCAGATTGGCTCCACATTGATGTCATGGACGGACATTTCGTCCCGAACATCACGATCGGACCACTCGTTGTTTCTGCGCTTCGCAAGATAACAACACTAAAACTCGATTGTCATCTGATGATAACCGACCCGGATAAATACGTCGCTGATTTTGCAAAAGCCGGGGCTGATATTATTACGGTACATGTCGAAGCATGCCCGCATCTGCATCGAACGATCCAGCTTATTAAGTCACTTGGCGTTAAAGCGGGTGTGACGTTGAATCCTGCTACATCATTGCACACAATTCGCGATATTCTTCCTGATGTTGATATGGTTCTGCTGATGAGCGTAAACCCGGGATTTGGCGGACAGGAATTCATCCCGTCCCTCTTCCGCAGAGCAACAACACTTCGTCAATGGATCGACACACAGGGACTTGATTGCATCATCGAAGTAGATGGTGGCGTGAAACTCTCGAACATTGCAGAGGTATATTCTGCAGGAGTTGATGCCGTCGTCAGTGGCAGCGGAATCTTCGGTGATAAAGACCCTGCTGCAATGATAGGAAAGATGAAAGAAGCGTGTGCTGTTACACAGAGTGTTATAATATAAAGAGACCAACTCACCAGTTAATACCCCAAAATATGTCGAAAGTAAAAATATCACAAGGAAAATATAACGGTATCAACGCATGTGCGAATAACGAAGGCATCATTAATGCTGCAGCAATGGACCAGCGCGGGTCGCTGAAGAAATCTATCGGCAAAGCAATGGGTAAGGACGCGACAAATGATGACCTCACCAATTTTAAGATCATTGTTACGAAAGTTCTGACTCCGCATTCATCTGCGATCCTTATGGATCCTGAATACGGCCTGCCAACACTTTCTCATCGTGCACCTGATACAGGAATTCTCCTCGCATACGAAAAGACAGGGTATGATGCAACAGTAAAAGGACGCTTACCTGATCTCCTTGGCGAGTGGAGCGTACGCCGCCTCGTTGAGGCAGGCGCGAACGCGATCAAGATACTTCTGTACTACAATCCCTACGACGAAAAGTCTATCACCGAAACTAAACATGCTTTTATTGAGCGTATTGGTGCAGAGTGCAAAGCACTCGATGTCCCATTCTTTCTCGAGCCGCTTGCCTACGATGACAACTATGATGAGAAGGGGGTAGAATTCGCAAAGCTCAAACCAAAATACGTTTCGGCATATATGAGCGAGTTCTCGAAAGAGCGTTACGGTGTTGACGTGCTCAAAGTTGAAGTGCCGGTCAACATGAAGTTCGTATCAGGTACATCCTCATTTGGTGGTGGCGACGCGGCATATACAAAGGAAGAGGCAATGAAGCTCTTCAAGGAAGCTTCTGATGCAGCAACCAAGCCGTTCATCTATCTTTCGGCAGGTGTGACCGATGAAGTCTTCCGTGAGACGATCCAACTTGCCGGCGAGAGTGGTTCACGTTTTTCAGGCGTGCTCTGCGGCCGTGCTACGTGGCAGGACGGAGTTGCAATATTCGGCGCACAGGGTGCTGACGCACTTGAGACATGGCTCAAAGGACGCGGTGTGGAGAACATTACAGCACTCAACGAGGTTATTTTCAAGTATGCAAAACCTTGGACAAATGTGTATGGCGGTCCAGAAAATATCGAAGTTGTCTAAAGCATTTCGTATTTCAAAGCCCCTTAAAAAAAGGGGCTTTTTTTGTAGAGAGATTCCTCCCGTAAATTTGTTATCTATCGTTCGTTAATACAGAATTTCTTTGGCAAAAGCCGTTTCAAATACCAAAAAAAAAGTCTCGAGTCCACCACCGGCGAAAGCTGTAGGTGTTGTCTCTACGCAGCCTCCTGAAGAAGAGAAGGTTAAGCCCGTAAAGGAAAATACCGAGAGGCAGAAGGAAGACAAAGCTCTCGTGCGAAAAGCGCGGGCTGGTGATCAGCGCGCGTACAGCGAACTTGTAAAACGTCATAAACGCGGGATCGAGAGATTGATCCGCCCCATAGTCAGGTCAAGCACAACTGATGAGGTCGAGGATCTGGTACAGGAAGCTCTCACGAAAGCATTTTTGCATCTTGATAGTTATTCCGAAGAGTATGCATTCTCCACATGGCTCTATCGTATAGCACAAAACCATGCGATAGATCACCTTCGCCGCAAGAAACTTGCAATGTTCTCTATCAGCGCTGTGTCATCAAACCATGACCACAAAAGCGAAGACGACTCCAAAGAATTCGAGATCGTTGATACCTCATGGGTGCCGGAGCAGGTGATGCTTGCTGATGAGCGGACGTCTCTTATCGAAGAAGCGATCGAGCAGCTTCCTGAAAATTATAAACGTATCATCAAACTTCGTCATAATGAAGATCTTGAGTACGAAGACATCGCTGAAGTACTGAAGCTCCCGATGGGCACAGTGAAGGTCCATCTCCATCGCGCCCGCGCCGCTCTTGCCAAACTCCTTGAAGGCAAGATATGATCGGGGCATTGATCGCGCGGAAAGAAAAGATCGCTATTGGGGTAATACTGGTTATTTGTATTGCGATGCGATTGGGTCTTGCATTTCGAACTGAGCACTTACTCTACACAAAGTACTTTCAAGAAGATGCTTTCTACATGTTCAACTGTGCAGAGCAGTTGGCGCGTGGGAATGGATTCTCGGTCGATGGCATTCATCCTACAAACGGAGTTCAACCGCTGATCGTACTCCTGTATGCTCCGCTTTTCATCCTTTCGGGTTTCGATAAACTTCTCACGTTACAGCTTGCATTTGGATATACAGCGACCTTTGATTCATTGACGATCGTGTTCTTCGTGCTTTTGTTCTCGTCAATGAAGAAACAAAAGAATGTAGTAGAAGAGAAGTCAGTTTGGTACTCTCCTGTTGTGATACTCTCTCTTCTATGGGCGACTCTCCACCCGATATTCGTGCATACTGTTAGTGGGCTCGAGACCGGATTGCTTTCGATGTTTATTGTTCTGTCGCTGTATCTCTACTCTCGAATACTTAAGCGTAGAAGCTTAGGGCAGCATATACCAATACTTCAGTATCTGCTCCTAGGGATAGTCCTTGGACTTACAGTATTATCGAGAATTGATTCTGCGATCTTTGTCGCAATGATCGCACTCTATGAAATATATAGGTGCAAGACAAAAGGCATCATTAGTGCAGCTGTTATTTCAGCGACGGCGCTAGCTATCTCTTTACCCTGGTGGTACTATAACTATACCACATTCGGAAGTTTGATACCTCAAAGCGGCCAATCCGAATCCATTGACCCCGAATTGATAAGAAATATAGGTCAGACGTTAGGAGTAGTAGGTGATTCATTTAGCATATTCTTTTCGGTAACGAAGATGATACGGATCAATGTGCTTTACTATGTTGCATGGTTTGTCGCAATATCTGGTTTCTCTTATTTTGTAATAAGGAAGTGGAAAGTCATTGACCTCATTAAACGGACATATGATGCCCATGCTTTAACACCGCTAATGGCTGCATCTGTTATACTAACAGTATACTACACGTTCTTCTTTGGGGCACCGCATTTTATAGGACGTTATTTGATGCCGCTGCGTATCGTTGTGTTAATTCTCGCTGTAATGAGTATGCCTGTTATCGTTAAGGATATGATGACTTCGCGAGGTAAGCAATTAATTCTACTTGTTGTATGTACTGCTGCACTGCTTAACAGTCTGCTTAAATATCTTCCGAACTATACAACTGATGGTGTATCGGATTTCTATCTAGCGGGAAAGTGGGCGCTGACAATCCCAAATGCAAAGATCGGTATGTGTCAATCAGGAACATCCGGGTTTATTGCCCCAAATGTCATCAACCTCGACGGGAAGGTCAACTATGAGGCATTACAAGCAAGAAAGGATGGTGGAATAGGAAAATTTATTGTAGAAAAGAATCTTGATTATATCGCAGATCACAGACCCCTCGTCGAAGAGATCGTGAGCAGTGCTCGATCATATGGAGGACACTATCAATTAGTGGATTCCATACAATCTGTATTCGTCTATAAACGTAATCCATAGCCATATACTTGATGAAGCATCTCTTCTCACTTCGGGAAAAAAAAGCGCTTCGCATCATCGTTATGATAACGATTCTTATGCGACTTGCTTTGATGCTCCGAAGTGAAGAAAGAATATTTACCCGCCCATTTACCGAAGATTCATTCTATCTGTTCTCTACAGCCGAGCATTTTGCTCGTGGAGATGGGTTCAGCGTTGATGGCGTTCAGCCGACAAACGGTGTCCAGCCGTTAATTATCTTCTTTTATGCTCCTCTTTTTCTTATAGCCGGGTTTCAAAAGCTGCTTGTCTTAAAACTTGCATTTGTTTGGGTCGCTCTTTTTGATACGTTAAGCGCTCTGCTCTTAGCTGTGCTTATCAAGAGAATGGCTGTGAGGACCGAAGCCAGCGAGTCACTTTTAAGATCACCGTCAGTGCTTGCTGCCGGTTTATGGGCAGTACTATACCCGATCTTTGTGCATACAGGGTGTGGATTAGAAACAGGGCTGTATTCAACATTCTTGATCGCTTCTCTGGTTGTATATTCCGGCATGGTCCGAAAACGAGCCGAAGGGATAAAGCC
>DATDEW010000048.1:0-6008 GCA_036522935.1 Kapaibacterium sp. (SeqCode) | reverse complement strand
AGATATTCATGGTAACCGACGGCAAACCCTCGGCAATGTTCGATGAAAGCGGGCGACTCTATAAGAACTCGTTCGGACTTGACCCGAAGATCATCAACAAAACGCTTGACGAAGCGCTTGCACTGCGCCGCGAGAAGATACCTATCTCCACCTTCATGATAGCGCAAGACCCTTACCTCATCAACTTTGTCGAGGAAATGACAAAGATAAATAAAGGCAGAGCATACTACTCCGGCTTGAACGACCTCGGTCAGTTCGTGCTTGTTGATTATGTCAGGAATCGTCGGAAGAAGTGGTGAGTAAATATTCTATATTTAAATCTCGTCTTAGAGTTGTAATGAAGACCCTACTATTCACCTCATTGATTTTCTTAACATATCTCGACTCTTCACTTGCTGAGCCACTTTATATCAAGAAAACAGAAACTTCGATCCAAATTGTGAAAAGAGTTTTTCGTAATTATATACGTTTTGATGAAAGCACAGATTCTCCTGAGAATAAAGCTGTGATGGAAAAAGCGTTGCGAGAACTCCAGATAACGTACAGATCAAATGACCTCTCCCTTTTATTGGATGTATGGATGTATTACGACCCAACCGACTTCCCTACAAGAGATTTAATCAATCCCATCTTACATAAGAACAAGAGTATCAGCTTAAATGCAGTAAACAAGAGGATACAAAAGAAAAAAAAGTGGGAGTCAGTAAACACAGCCCCGTTTTCCGAACTACTTTCTTTACATGATGAACTCTCAAAGTAATGCTGTGAATTCACAAAAGCTATACCATATAAGTGAAGACCCAAATATAAAAGTATTTGAGCCAAGACCATCACCTTCATATTTCCAAGATATTCAGGGCGACGTTGTTTTTGCAATATCTGACGAACTACTACACAACTACCTGTTGCCAAGGGAGTGTCCAAGAGTAACATTTTATTCAAAAGAGAATACGACGGATACGGATAGAATTCAATTTTTATCTGAAGCACAAAAGTATGTGGTCGCAATTGAAAACAAATGGCTATCTATTATCAAGCAGACCACTCTCTATTGCTATGAACTGCCCGCTGATATATTTACTATTCTTGATGAAGGCGCAGGCTATTATATCTCACATGAGATCGTCACTCCTATTTCAGTAACGACGATCTCGGATATTAAGTCAGAGCTGCAAAGAAGAAATGTTGAACTGCGGCTATTATCTTCTCTACAGGCGATCGCCGAAGAAGTCTCTACATCAAGTCTTCAGTTTTCTCTTATCAGAATGAGGAATGCAGAAAGCAATTAAAGTAACTACTCAATTTGTTCAAATATTTACACTACACAACAATACTATCACGACTATGAAAGGCTTTCACAGTAACATCGAAAAAGATACACAGGCCAACGAGAACTTCCGCAAAGTGCTTTACACTGCAAGCCAGATGCAATTGGTGCTCATGACGCTTAAAGGAGGCGAGGAGATCGGCGCTGAGGTTCACCCCGATAACGACCAGTTCTTCCGCTTCGAGAGCGGCAACGGAAAAGTAACGATCGATGGCAATGAGTATGCTGTCACTGACGGCTCGGCCATCATCATCCCGCGAGGCTCAAAACATAATGTCATGAACATGAGCGCCACCGAAGAGCTAAAGATGTACACCATCTATGCCCCACCCCATCATAAAGACGGCATAGTCCGCGCCACCAAGAAAGAAGCCGAAGCCAACGAAGAAGATTTTGATGGCGTGACGACGGAATAAGCACACTTCCTGCACGTAGGGATTTCTTCTGGATAGCAGTAGGTTCAATAGATAGGAGTAATGATATGCAGTACTATAACTACACCATAGTTATCGAGCCGGACGAAGATGCCTTCCATGCATATGCCCCTGCCCTACGCGGCTGCCATAGCTGCGGCGATACCTATCAGGAAGCAAAAGACAATATCAAGGAAGCGATAGAGCTATATTTAGAGTCTTTACTTGATCATAACGAAGAGATCCCGATCGAACAAACACCGTTTATCGTAGAGAGAATTGCCGTCGGAGTATGAGTGAGAAATTTCCGAAAGTTACTTCGAGTCAAATTCTCAAGGTACTTAAGAAGTTAGGTTTTATTGAGGACCGTACCAAAGGAAGCCACGTCATTCTACTTCATCCTGAATCAAAATTACGTACTGTCGTTCCATTTCATAAAGGCAAAACACTTCCAGTCGGTACATTAAAAGGTATTTTAGCAGAAGCAGAGGTTAGTGTCCAAAAGCTCCGTGAGCTTTTATAAGTGCGTGACAAATAGCAGTAAACACAAAGCCCTCCCCTGTTCCCAATAAATTATTATTTATTTTGCAAAAATGTTTGGATTTTGATGAAAAATGTCGTATATTTGCATATAAATTATGCTGTATTTGTTTTTAGTGGTGTTCGGTGACTGGCGGTCAGTTGCCAGTTACGCAATTCCCTTCTAACTGCTCCCTATCCCCCTAAAACCTACCTTTTCAAATGTGTAAATTTACAGCACCATCCCTAAACCAATGTATTTCAGCGCATACGGGCATCAGATCCTTTGGTTGGGGCTTCAGAATAACCGAATCCGACCCCCGATGCCCGTAACCCGAATCCTGTGGGAAGAGATGGGGCAAAAATGATACAATTATAATGTTGATTTATATAGGAGTTACGGGGAAACAGCGACCAAAAACAAACTGTGTGTATTTTTGCAGTATGGTTGACATCAAGACATTCAGAACGCTTGCCCTTTCCTTCCCCGGTGCGGAGGAAGCGCCGCATTTCGAGAAAACATCTTTCCGGGTGAAGAACAAGATATTCGCCACGTACTGGGATCATGAGGATAGGGCGATGCTGCGGCTGCCTCTGGTAGAGCAATCGGTCTTCTGCGATTATGATAAAACCATCTTCTTCCCCGTCCCGAACTCGTGGGGCAAACAAGGGGCGACACTTGTCGAGCTAAAGAAGGTCAGGAAGGATATGTTCAAAGATGCCCTGCGTGTCGCCTACGACTTCATCTCGAAGAAGAAATGATTTGATCACAACAAAAGTTGTAAGACGGCAACATCACTATTCACGATGAACACAAAAAATTTCCTCCGCTCTATAGTACTACTATTTTTATCTACAAAGGTCCTAGCTCAGGATGCACTTCAAGAGTGCTGGAAGAAACAGGTTGAGCCGCTCGGGAAAAACTATCTTTCCTTTTCATGCAATGAAGTAAAGCGAAGGTTCTATCATAGCTTTGAACTCTGGCAATTCACGACGAGCAAGACAACGGCATCAGTCGCAGTCAGTCCGAATAGTTTTGCAAGAGTTGATACAGCAGGCGGTGGAAAGTCTCTGACAAAGACGATGCTTAGAAAAGACACCCTGCTTTACCAGCGTCCGGGTGACACGACATTATCACCGGTTGATTCAGGGGACTTCATGAATGAACAGTTCGAGACGGGACGATACACCCCTGTCTATCTCATAAATTACTTTGTAGAAAAGAAAGCGCAGAAAGATGGAAGTAGTAATTCAGAATACTCTGTCTATGCACTTCCAATTCACAAAACAGTCGTCAGACTCTTTATCCGCAACTCCGATAATCTTCTCGAGAAAGCGACTCTCTTCAATGATGATGAACTCTATGGACTTTATGGTGATATTACCCGTTCTTTCAACTACACCGATTACAAGAACACCGGCGGACTTAGTTATCCCGCAAGTGTTATCATCGATAAGACAAATGGCAAACTTCATGATACGGTGCTTGTAGCATCAGCGCAGATAGTTAGCGATCCTGCGCCTATCTTGGAGGCAACGAAAGGATATACCATACAACAAGAGTCAGAGAAGCCAACAGAAGTCAGCGTCGAGAGGTATAGCAAGAACATTCATCTTGTTCATCTTAAGCATGACCACTTCATCTCAACTGTAGTAGAGTTTAAGGATTTTCTTGTCGTCGCTGATGCGCCACTTACAAGTAAGAACGGTGAACTCATTATTACCGAAGCAAAGAAGATAGCACCCGGTAAACCGATAAAGTATTTTCTCTTTGGTCATTTTCATAACTGGTATCTCGGTGGCTTCAGGCCCTTCGTTCATAAAGGAGCCACGATACTCACAAGACCTGAAGACAAAGCTTATCTTGAGGAGTTAGCAAGAGCACCGCGAACGATCTCGCCTGATAGTTTATATCTTCAGCCGAAACAGCTCAAGACAGAGCTCATTAACGACAGCATGACGATATCCGATGGCAACTTTACCATGAAGATATATCATATCGGCAAGAAGTCAGAGCATACTGCTGATTATCTTACGTACTATTTTCCTTCAGAAAAACTTGCAGTTGAAGGCGACCTTGTCTGGATCAAGAAGGAGGGTCCTCTGGCCAAGGCAGGAAAAACGCAGGCAGGATACTACCAGGCGGTGAAAGACCTCGGAGTTGATGTAAAAACTGTTCTTCAAGCATGGATCAGTAATCCAAAGGATATCAAATATTTAATACCATTTGAGGAATTGGAGAGATCCGTCCTTCTAAAATGATCAATCATATATAGATGCAATCTTAATAATAATTTCACTAAAAATAATGCTGATAAATTGAACATCAAAGCCAAAAATCTGGTTATATACGCCCCAACGCAGAATAAAAACACTTTTTATAGTTAACTACTGATATTCATTAGCCTTTAGTATGATACAAGATAGATTCTCACCGAACGGAGTAGATACAGACGATACTTCAACAGAACAAATTAAAGAGATAACCGAACTCACTGCAAGCTTACCGGAGCGATATGCAGATTCAACAACTGCTATTAAAGGAGAACTCGCAACAGTTATCCATGCTATCGAGACATGGGAAAAGCTTGCACCGCAGCTTTATATGATGCGCAAACGTCTTGGAGTTATTGACGAGATCTTAAGCGGCAAACGCAACGTCGAAACGATCTCTGCACTCCCATCAGCTGATGCACAGACCGAGAAGAAAAAACGCGGACCGGCAAAAGGATCACGAGTCTTTACAAAGAAGAAATCTGAAATTCTTACCGATGAAGTTATCGATAAGATCCGTGACTTTATTGCATCAGACGAAAGCTATCACAAAGCAAAAGATATTTACGGCCATCTCGTTCGTAACAATATCATCGCTCCATTCCCGGGTGATACACCTGAACGAGCATTCGCTATCGGCTTGGCACGAGTTGATCAGGATGTCCTCAAATACAATGACCATTACACAGTAATGGCATGGGGATTACCTGACTTCGGCACCCCCGAACATGCCCGCCGCAAAGCGCTCAAGAGCAGCTCACGCGGTGATAGTGGTACACGCATCAAGTCTTATGGCAGAGGCGAAGCGGTCGAGGCGTAAGTTTACTTCGCCTGATGCTTCCTGAACATATAGGAGGCGATCGGAATACAGACCAGCGTTATCGCTGAACACCAGATGACGGACATCAAAGCATGATCTCCCATCGGTGTCCCTACCATCAGTGAACGCATTGCTTCAATTACATGAGTTACCGGCTGGTTCTCTGCAAAGATGCGGAGAACCTCCGGCATTCCGGCGGTCGGGACGAATGCACTTGATGCGAACGTCAAAGGAAAAACGAAGATAAAGCCTATCCACTGTACTGCCTCTACCGTCCTTGCAAGAAGTCCCATGATAGCAGCTATCCATGAGAAAGCTAATGTAAACAAGAGGAGTATTCCCGTTATCATCAGCCAATCCTGAACCGACGCTGTCGGAGAAAAACCAACGAACAAACTGACAAGAATAAGTATTATCGAAGAGACAACATTGCGGACAAGGTCGGCAACAACATGGCCAGTCATTACAGCTGAACTTGCTATCGGCAATGACTTTAATCTATCAATGATCCCTTTCTGCAGATCAGCCGCTACATTGAGCGATGTCGTCATCGCACCGAACGCTGCCATCTGTATCAGGATACCTGCTACGAGATAATTTACATAGGTCGTCTCGCCGGTATTAATAGCTCCGCCGAAGACATACCGAAACAGCA
>DATDEW010000047.1:0-2506 GCA_036522935.1 Kapaibacterium sp. (SeqCode) | reverse complement strand
GAAGGAGCGTGTGATCATCATCTCAGGTGATGTGCTCACAGATTTTGACCTTACCGATGCTCTTGCCTACCATGAAGAAAAGAAGGCAGTCGCTACGATCGTCCTGACCCGAGTCAAGAACCCGTTACAGTTCGGTGTTGTCATCACGAACGATGACGGCAAGGTAAGCCGGTTTCTCGAAAAGCCATCATGGGGTGAAGTATTTAGCGATACGATCAATACAGGCATCTATATCTTAGAGCCGGAAGCATTTGAGCGGATACCCTATAAGCGCGAGTTTGATTTCTCAAAGGATCTTTTCCCGATGCTTCTTGAAGAAGATGCGGGACTCTATGGCTACATCGCTCCCGGCTACTGGCGTGACATCGGTAACCTCGGTGAATACCACGAAGCACATCTTGATGCACTTGGCGGAAGAGTACGTATTGAGTCTGAAGGTGTTGAAGAGGATTGTGCAATAGTTGGCGAAGGTTCGCTTGTAACAGATGTGCAGTTCTACGGGAAGAACATCATTGGCAAGAACGTCAAGATAGCACCGGGTGTGAAAGTTTTAAATTGCGTAGTAGGAGATAACTGCGTCATTCATGGTGGTGCGCGAATTGATAATTGTGTCCTCTGGGATAATGTCGAGATCGGTGAGCGTGTCGGGATGAGCCATGTTGTTCTCTGTAACGGTGTAAAAGTTGGTGCCGATGCCGTCATTCATGAACATGTCTTTATGGGTGAGCGATGCCAGATAGGCGAAGGCGCGGAAGTAATGCCCTATGTTAAGCTTTGGCCGCAAAAACGCGTTGATGCGGGCGCAATACTTCATACAAGTATGGTATGGGAAGGCAGATGGACAAAATCGCTTTTCACGAACTCGCGTATCACCGGCGTATCGAACATCGAAGTCACACCTGAATTCACCGCAAAAGTAGCCGCATCGCTTGGCGCAATGGTCGGCATGGGCAAACGTGTTGTAGTCTCACGCGACAGCGACCCTGCTTCCCGAGTAGTCAGTCGTGCATTTACCGCAGGACTTATGAGCGCGGGCGTGAATGTTGCTGACTTACAGCAAACACCTATTCCTTTGACTCGTCATTTCCTCGTATCAGGCAGACAAGCGGCGGGTGTACATATCCGCAAGAACCCGAATGATAGGTCACGAACCGACCTCATCTTTTTTGATTCGGATGGTAAGGACCTGACAACATCAAAAGGAAAAACCATCGAACGGTATTTCTTTGGCGAGGATTTCCCGCGTGCTCCGCAGGAGAAGGTCGGGGACATCGAATTCCCCGCTCATAGCGAAGAAGCATACCGCAACCAGTTCACAAGCTCGCTTGATAGAGAGCTTATTTCTAAATCGCGATTCAAAGTTGCGATCGACTATGGCTACGGCATAACATCAACCATCTTCCCGAACATCCTCGGCTCGTTCGGAGTGGATGTTGTTTCGATGAATGGGTATCTCGACCCGACGAAGCTCACACGTTCGCAAGAAGAAGTAGATCGCTCTGTCGCACAGTTAAAAGGCATTGTCACATCGCTCGGATATGACATCGGATTTATACTCGATGCAGGCGGTGAACGTATTTCACTTGTTGATAGCAAAGGTACCTTTTACAACGATCAACGCCTCCTGACACTTGTCACAAAACTATTTTTAGAAAGTAGTAAGAAAGAAGGGAAAGAGGTTAAGAGCATAGCAATACCCGTTTCCGCGTCATCTGATGTTGAGATGGTCGCTCGTTCGTATGGAGTTGAGGTTGTCTATACAAAAAATTCACATGCTGCGATGATGGTTGCCGGCGGGAAAGAAGGAATTGCCTTTGTCGGTGGCACTATGGGTGGATTCATCTTCCCCGAATACTTCTTCGCCGTTGATGGTATGTTCACTGCCTCAAAGATCGTCGAGATGCGGGCACGTATCGGACGTACTACTGCCGAAATAGCAAGTGAGATACCGGTACGCTATCAAGCCAAACGCAGCGCACTTTGTCCGCAGGATCAACTTGGCACCGTGATGCGCCGAGCCGTAGAGCACTCAAAGAACATGCCACGGATGCTCGTTGATGGTATCCGCTTCTCACCGATACCCGGCAGTGATTCATGGGTACTTGTCATTCCCGAAAAAGAACGTCCGTATTGTGAGATACTTGCCGATGCAGCAACAAGCGAGATCGCAGAAGCACTGGCAGAACAATATGCACAGCATGTATTTGAATGGAGAAAATAGGCAGACATTTCGTGATTGTGAAAACTCTGATAACTATATTTGTAATCTTGACGCTCAATTCGTTCGCGAATGCTCAATCACGTTCTTGTTGCAGTATGCCCGAAAACAAGATGGCGGCATTTGCTTCGGATGAGTCATTCCGCAACGCACATGCCGAACCGCTTCCGTTTACCGCCCCTACTCCAACGGGAGAATGGGTAACATTCAAATGTTTGGATGGTAAAGATGGGAGGGCGTTCGTTACGAATATGAAATTTAAAGCCCCCAATCATGTCGTCTTCATGT
>DATDEW010000046.1:0-2766 GCA_036522935.1 Kapaibacterium sp. (SeqCode) | reverse complement strand
TAGCTCCGTATAAATATCCGAGAGAAATTGAGTTCATCGAAGCATTGCCGAGAACTGATACGGGTAAAGTACAGAGATTCGTCTTGCGTGATAGAGCGGCGGCAGAAGTTAAAACCTGAACCCTACAGAGAACGTAAAGATATTTCTTGATACAATATCTTGGTCAATGTTTGCTGATGCTGGTTGTCCTTCGACCGTCAGGTCGTTGTAGATAGAATGGTCTGTTGTATAGCTTTGATTCTGGTATGAGAACTCAAGCAGTGTCGAATTGCCAATGACGATTCCAATACCACCGGAGAAGGTCTTCTTATCATATTCAGGCGGATCGAGTTTATAGGGAGATGGGTCAACTCTGTATCCCGCGCGGAGCGAGAGCTTCGCAGGAGCAATGATATACTCTCCTCCGACACGCCATGAAAACACAGAGCCAAGTTCTTCGCGGATCTTGTCATTGAGATCTCCGAGATCAACGGCATAGTTCTTATATCGTAGTTGCGACATATCCTGATAATCAATGCCACCTGAAAGGGTAGCGCCCTCAAGATGGAAAGCAACTCCCGCAGCAACCTTGAGCGGTGTTACAATATCATACTCATTAATGATAATACCTTCAAGCGATGGCTGATTCTTTGATGTATAGCTCGAGGTGTTGAATATCGTGCTGCCGGAACGTGAAAATTCATCATGCACATCATAGACCGTCGGTGTTTCAAAGGTCACTCCCAGATCAACATGTTCATTTGCTCTGGCGAACATACCAAGTTTAAATCCTATACCAAATTGTGATTGGTAGCGGCTATCAACTATCTCAGCTTTCTGGAATCCGAGCGGCGCCATCGAATCAGTACGAGAAAAGACATTGTTGACATCTTCCTCGCGGTACACTCTGCGATAGTCGTATGAGCCATTATAGAAACTAAGTGTTGCGCCGATGGCAACATCTTCGGCAATATCAATTCCCGCACCCATTCGGAAGGCATAGAGTCCGCCTTCTTCGGTAACCGTACCTGACTGTTGCAAGCCGCCCATGAATGGCGTTGTTAGTTTGCTGTTTACCGAATCAATATCATACGTTGTATAAAGAGACCATGCAAGATTGTAGTTGTTGAGTTCGTTTACATAATCAGAAAAATCGCCACCGTGATAACCCGGGTCATTCACAAAGCCTTTGGTATTCAAGAACGAAGAGCCGGAGTTTACCGCTTTGAAGGCGTAGGCATTTGTATAATCCTGAACCCTATCGTAGCTAAGACCGAATGCGAAATGTCCGCGTTCTGTGGCTAGCGGCATTGCAGCTCCTACTGATGCGAGCGTTGTATTCGTCAGGTCATTGAACGATGTTTTATTAAAGAAACTTGCCTCGGAATTATGTCCGGCGCTCCAGAGCGATACGCCAAACTCACCGAATTGTAAAAGAGTGAGTGCTGCCGGATTCCAATCAAGCGACGTGTAGTCATTCGTTGCCGCGACCATGGCTCCGCCCATACCGAAAGAGCGTGTCCCTGTCCCGAGTTGCGGCTGCGATAGGCGAATACCATCGACTAACGTCTGTGCTTGCAGCCCGATCGGAAGTGAAAGCAATAAGGATGCAAGAAGTATGTAATACTTTTTCATAATGAATATATTTGTGGGTTAGTATTACCTGCCGGCTCTGCCACCGCCTGTTGAATGTCCGCCGCCTGATGAGCTTGGTCTTGACCCACCGCCGCCGCCTGTATTACCGCTCGGGCGAGGAGCAGAATGTGATACACTGCCGCCACTTGGTCGTGATGAACTTTTAACCGCTGGTGAACCTGTACCGGAAGCGCTGCTCGGTTTTGCATTTGGGGTTGCGGTTCGATTACCTGTTGAAGTACTCGTCGTTGTCTTTGAGCCTGTGGTGGAAGTACTATTTGGTTTTGCATTCGCAGTTGCAGTGCGACTCCCCGTTGAAGTACTCGTCGTTGTTTTTGAACCTGTGGTACTGCTTGGTTTTGCGTTCGTAGTTGCAGTGCGATTTCCTGTTGTAGTATTCGTCGTTGTTTTTGAACCTCTGGTGGAAGTGCTGCTCGGTTTTGTGTTTGCAGTTGCAGTGCGATCTCCTGTTGAAGTATTCGTTACTGTTCTTGAGCCTGTTGTGCTTATGCGAGGTGCAGTCATTACAGCATCACTTGTAGTTGTATTGACAGTATTCGATGTCGGCTTCGGTTGTACCGCAGCACCGGTTGACGATACAGGTGATGGCTTCGGAGCTGTTGCTTTTACAGAGCCCGAACCGTATGCGATTCCCTTGTTCGTGATAGGTGTACCAGACTTTCCGCCGAGTGTCTTCCCACCACCGAAAGGAGTTGAGGTGCCCGGGGTAGGGGTTCGGTCACTTGAATTTCCGCCTGATCTATCTGAGCCAGGTATTCTGCCGTACGTGATAGGACGTCCGCTTGCTGTGTACCCTACATGTGGATAGTCGTATCCATAGCCATTGCAATAACCATTGCCGTAGATCGGTACGTATGGCGGATAGCCCCAGCCATAGTATGGATAGTAGCCGCCGTAATACGGAGCATATCCGTAATATGGGTAGCCCCAGTATGGATCGTAATATCCGTAACCATAACCAAATCCAAATCCTATTGAGAGTGAGAATCCGGGACCCCACCAGCCAGACGGATAGTATCCATTATTGTAACCGTAGCCGTTATTATAACCATTGTAGTAGTAGTTATTGACGATCGTCCCGTCGGCAAGCTGCGATTGCTCGGTTAGCACCGGCTCTGCTACGTACGGTCC
>DATDEW010000045.1:0-7596 GCA_036522935.1 Kapaibacterium sp. (SeqCode) | reverse complement strand
CGTGATTTGCGTTGCTAATATATGCTGATCCGACATGCGACACTTGCTGATGCCGAGCGAATGGGGTTTATCAACGCCACGTCGTGGCGCACGACCTACACAGGATTGATTGATGAGCGTGCCTTTGACGCGATGACACATGAAGCGATGGTTGCAAAATGGACACGCATCATTACCCATTACGCAACGAATTCTTCCTTCGTATTTGTAGCTGAAATTGACGGAGAAGTTGTAGGATATGTGTCGTGCGGACCGAACCGGCACACGGATCAATCGCAGTTCGAGTGGGAATTGCTTGCCCTCTACCTTCTCAAAGAGCATCAAGGCATAGGTATTGGGAAGGCGTTGTTTTGTAAAGCAATCAACCAGATGAAGCAGCTTGATATCAAGTCAATGATCTTATATGTGCTCTCATCGAATACGCCGTCTCGCAAATTCTATGAATCCTTCAACCCTGACTTCACCGATACTACGAAAGTGATGATAGACGAGATAGAGTACGATGATACGTACTATGGTTGGAGTGACATCGCCACGTTCAGGTGCAACTAAATTATCGGATTGCGGTTGTATTTCCTATCTTACACCTTTTATTCTAGGAGTTTATGGAGAGAGTGTTGCATTCCTGGTACAGCCCGAATCTCGGAAAAGAAATGCCCATCGTTATCTACGGCGACTACGGTCCGGGCTTACTCATGTTCCCTTCTGCAGCGGCTGATTATCTTGAGTATGAGCGGTTTCATCTTATTGAGTCGATCAAAGATCATGTTGAAGCGGGAAAAGTAAAGGGCTTTTCAATAAACTCCATCAACTCCGAAAGCTGGCTCAATGATAACATGTCCGGCCGTGAAAAAGCTATCCGTCATCAGCAGTATAATAAATACATTGTTGAGGAAGTAGTACCATACATTAAAGAGAGTATGGGCGGCGCGGAGAATCCGGATATCTGGACGACAGGCGTTTCATTCGGCGCATTGCACGGGATGAACACATTGCTTCGCAATCCAGACATCTTCACAGGGACACTTGCATTAAGTGGCGTCTATGATCTGAAAGAGTACTCAAAGGATTACTTCGATGAAGATGTGTATTTCAACTCACCGATGGATTACATCCCACACCTCACCGATGAAGATATCCTCGCTAAGCTCCGCGAGAAAAAGATATTCCTCTATACCGGAAGCGGCAACTACGAAGACCCTTCAGCAAGCTGGAAAATGGCTGAAGTCCTTGGTAATAAAGGCATCCCGAACTACGTAGAATGCTGGGATCAGAACTGGACCCATGACTGGCCCACCTGGCGCAAGATGCTGCCCGAAGCGATAGAGAAATATATAGTCGGATAATCCCGTAGATATACCAGCCCATAGTAGGCACAATCCAATATACTTCAAGTTCGTACTATTTTTGGAACATCCTTCGCTCTCATTCGTAAATCCTCACAAAAGGAAGAAATATGAAAAAGAGAACTATATCAATGGTGTTACCGAGCATGATAGCCGGAGGCGGTGGACGAGTATTTATTAAGCAGCCTATTCCGCGGCCACAGGTTAATCAGATCAGTCCGTTTGTACTGCTACATCACTTCGGACCTATTGAACTTACTCCGAACGAGGAGTCGCTTGGCTTTGGCGCGCATCCGCATCGCGGATTCATGCCGGTGACGTTCTTATTCGACGGCGCTATGCATCATAAGGATTCACTTGGCAATGAAGGTACTATCGTATCAGGCGGAGTGCAGTGGCTTAACGCTGCGTCAGGTGTTATCCATGCTGAAACTCAACCTGAAGAATTCAAGAAGACGGGTGGTATGATAGATGGTATCCAGCTTTGGATAAATCTACCTGCAAGATTTAAGTCAGCAGCACCAACATATACGAACCTGCCGAAAGATACGTTGCCTGTTATCTCAAAAGACGGATACAATGTGAAAGTTGTATCGGGTGTCTTTGCTGATGTGACAGGGCCTGCAGCGCCACCGATCCCTATCGATGCATTTATGATAGAGATGGATGCTGACTCAACACTAGAGCTGCCGACACGTACAGGATGGAATGCAATGGTCTTTGCACTCTATGGAGATGTTTCAATAGATGGTCAAGCAATACATGGTGATGAACTTGCTGTACTATCTGATGAAGGTGAGAGCGTGAGTATCACTTCCAAAAAACCATCGCGTCTGCTCTTTGTTGCCGGCGAACCGATCGATGAAGAGATGTACAGCTATGGTCCATTCGTAATGAACACCGAAATGGAAATAGGATTGGCGTATGCGGATTATAAATCCGGGAAAATGGGGAAGGTAGCGTAAAATAAAAAACCCGCTAACGCGGAGCGATAGCGGGTATTAATAAAACCCCTGGCGACGACCTACTTTCCCAAACCTGACTGGCTAAGTATCATCGGCTCTCGAGGGCTTAACTACTCTGTTCGGAATGGGAAGAGGTGTAGCCCCTCGGATATAGTCACCAAAAGGAAACTCGTAAAAATTGTAAAGAAAGATTGACAAGTGCGGTGCGCAATAATGATGTGCAAGATATAATGGCTTGCTTAGTACTGAACACTACAATGATGCAGGTAGAAAGGCAATTAGCTTGCCAACGACCTAAAACACTGTCGTGAAAGTTTAAGAAAGAATTAAATGAAGTCAAACGGGTTATTAGTAACCGTCGGCTGAACACATCACTGTGATTACACCTTGGTCCTATCAACGTAGTCATCTCCTACGACCCTTCAGGGAAATCTCATCTTGGAGTAGGTTTCGCGCTTAGATGCTTTCAGCGCTTATCCTTTCCAGACATAGCTACTCTGCGATGCCACTGGCGTGACAACAGACATACCATCGGTCTGGTCAATTCGGTCCTCTCGTACTAAAATCGAGGCTCCTCAAATTTCCTGCGCCCGCATAGGATAGGGACCGAACTGTCTCACGACGTTCTGAACCCAGTTCACGTACCACTTTAATCGGCGAACAACCGAACCCTTGGGACCTTCTTCAGCCCCAGGATGTGATGAACCGACATCGAGGTGCCAAACCTTGCCGTCGATGTGGACTCTTGGGCAAGATCAGCCTGTTATCCCTAGCGTACCTTTTATCCTTTAAGCGATGGCCCTTCCACGCGGAACCACCGGATCACTATCGCCTGCTTTCGCATCTGCTCGACTCGTCTGTCTCACAGTTAAGCACTCTTCTACGATTACGCTCTACGCATGATTACCGACCATGCTGAGAGTACCTTTGCGAGCCTCCGTTACATTTTAGGAGGCGACCGCCCCAGTCAAACTACCCGCCTGACACTGTCCCTCTCCCGGCTTCACGGGATCAGGTTAGAATTCAACCAAAGCAAGGGTGGTATTTCACTGTTGTCTCCACGCAAGCCAAAGCCCACGCTTCAACGACTCCCACCTATGCTACGCATGCATTGGTCAAAGCCAATGCCAGGGTGCAGTAAAGGTGCATAGGGTCTTTCCGTCCATATGCGGGAAACCGGCGTCTTCACCGGTACCACAAATTCACCGAGCCCGTGGTTGAGACAGTGGCCAACTCGTTACACCATTCGTGCAGGTCGGAACTTACCCGACAAGGAATTTCGCTACCTTAGGACCGTTATAGTTACGGCCGCCGTTTACTGGGGCTTCGGTCGAAAGCTTCGCCTTGCGGCTGACCTCCTTCCTTAACCTTCCAGCACCGGGCAGGTGTCACTCCCTATACGTCCCCTCAATGGGGTTAGCAGAGAGATGTGTTTTTGTTAAACAGTCGGTTGGCCCATTTCACTGCGGCTCTCCGAAGAGAGCACCCTTTATCCCTAAGTTACAGGGTCAATTTGCCGAGTTCCTTAACCACGGCTCACTCGAGCACCTTAGTATTTTCAACCCATCTACCTGTGTCGGTTTACGGTACGGATCATATGTATAATAGCCACGAAGATTTTCTCGCCAGCCTGCTTAGCCACCACTCGGTTCGACGAATCTCCCCGTACTGTCGGTTTTCAGCTCAACGCGCGGATTTGCCAACGCATCTCAACACCTACGACCTTCAACGCACATCCAATCGTGCGCGGGTGGTTCACTTCTGGGTCCCTCCTTGGCATCGAACTCATACATACGAGCAACAGAATATTAACTGTTTGTCCATCGCCTACGCCTTTCGGCCTCGACTTAGGATCCGGCTAACCCTGAGACGATGAACGTAGCTCAGGAAACCTTAGATTTTCGGTGCACAGGATTCTCACCTGTGTTATCGTTACTTATGCCTACATTTTCTCTTCTGCACGCTCCAGCACGGCTCACGCCAGCACCTTCAACGCAGAGCAGAATGCTCCCCTACCCAACTTACGTTGTCACAGCTTCGGTAGATAGTTTGAGTCCCGATTATTGTCGGCGCCCTGTCGCTTGACTAGTGAGCTATTACGCACTCTTTAAATGAATGGCTGCTTCTAAGCCAACATCCTAGCTGTCTATGCAACGAGACATCCTTTCTCTGTTAACTATCATTTGGGGACCTTAGCTGATGATCTGGGTTGTTTCCCTCTCGGCAATGGATCTTATCACCCACCGCCTCACTGCCGGATAACATCTTAGCGGAATTCGGAGTTTGTCTGGGGTTGGTACCGTTGTGACGGCCCTAGCCCAATCAGTGCTCTACCTCCACAAGACTCTAATCCGACGCTGCCCCTAAAGGCATTTCGGGGAGTACGAGCTATCTCCCAGTTTGATTAGTCTTTCGCCCCTAACCACAGCTCATCGGAACAGTTTTCAACCCGTACCCGTTCGGACCTCCAGTTGGTTTTACCCAACCTTCATCCTGGCCATGGCTAGATCACAAGGTTTCGCGTCTACCACCCGTTACTGAATCGCCCTATTCAGACTCGCTTTCGCTACGGATCCGGAACTTAATTCCTTATCCTTGCAACGGATGAGTAACTCGTAGGCTCATTAAACAAAAGGCACGCAGTCACTCCTCAGCTTGCGCTGACTCGCTCCCACCGTTTGTAAGCATACGGTTTCAGGTCTATTTCACTCCCTTCTGAAGGGTTCTTTTCGCCTTTCCCTCACGGTACTTGTTCACTATCGGTCACTGGAGAGTATTTAGCCTTACGAGATGGTTCTCGCAGATTCCGACGGAATTTCACTTACTCCGTCGTACTCAGGATACTCGCTATGTAGCACCATCATTTCGCATACGGGACGTTCGCCCTCTATGGTCTGCCGTTCCAAGCAGTTCTGCTATGATGATACAGTCAATATCGCAAGTCCTACAACCCCGCTGGTCTATGACCAAACGGTTTGGGCTCTTTCCGTTTCGCTCGCCACTACTCAGGAAATCACTATTGTTTTCTCTTCCTCCTCCTACTTAGATGTTTCAGTTCAGAGGGTTTGCTTCGTATACCTATGTATTCAGTATACGATACATGGGCATTACCCCATGTGAGTTTTCTCATTCGGAAATCCCCGGATCAAAGTCTGCTTCCGACTCCCCGAGGCTTATCGCAGGTAACCACGTCCTTCATCGCCTTCCAGTGCCTAGGCATCCCCCGTACGCTCTTAGTAACTTCACCAAAAACCTTCACGATACATGTTTAAGAATTGGTAAGATCTTCACCTTACTACCTTAGTGCATCAGTGCAGTGTTTGGTACATAATGTGCAGCTTGTTTACAACTACACATTTGCCATACAGAGGACATTACATTAAACTAACATGAAAAATGCAACGTCCTAAGCTCGGTATTTCGTAGTGCATGCCCTGGGGCATGCTTCCAAAATACTATTATTATTCGATTATCTTGGATCATTATTGCGGGTCCTTTCAAGTGGTTTGGGCCGAAGCTTACACCCACTCTGAGAACTTTCACACCGCCACAGTTGTCAAAAAACTTTCGTTTTTGCTCCGTTTGGAGCACCCCTTTCTGCAAGGGACGTGTATAACGCCAAGTCACTCCTCCGTAGTTCCGAATGCTCCCAATATTTCTTTAAAAAACTAAACTTTCTATACTTTTGGCACGATATGGGAAAAAATGGAGGTTTACCAACAAGTTATACACCAGATATCCACGTTTTTAGCCCTAAAGTGACCCTTTTTTACTCCTTTGGGAGGGGAAAGGAGTAGGTTTTAAGTCGTAGTCTGTAGGAAAGCTCGGAAGAACGGACTTTTAGTCCGTTGGCACATGATTTCCAATGGGATCAAATCGCATCACTATGACAACTGGTATACCATTAGAAGAGGAGTGGCCGTCCAACATGGTGCTTTTGCGGGCACCGTGACGGCACGCGGCGGTGGCCGCTATGATTGAATCACTAATTCACTATCTGTACAACCTGCATCTCGCCCGATGATGTACCAAGTATGTACGTACCGTTCGGCAATAACGATACATCCCACTTCGTTTCGTTTGATAGAGTTTGTTCTGACTTGATGATCTTACCGGTCACGTCATAAAGAAGCAACCCTGTTGGTTCTGCAGTTACTATCGTAAGCTCATTCGTCCCAGGGTTAGGATAACAAGCAAGTGAGATGCTCTTTGTTCGTTCTAGTTTTACATCTGTGCTTATGCCTGTCGTAAAACTCCAGACCTCCGACCAGCGGCTCTCACCTTCTGTGTTCACACCACATACACGCCAGTAGTACTTAGTATTCTTCTCAAGGTTATCTACAACTAAAGCCAAAGATGTTACGACAGAGTCAATTACCAACTCTTTATCGAAAACAGATGAGTCACTGAGTTGTAATTTATACTTTGAAAAAAACTCGATTGCATTCCAGCTGAATGAGGCAGACGATTTATCAACTATCGAATCTTTTTTAGGCAATATCAAATTTGGTGACATCAACAATAAGCAAGCATCTCTGGGTGGAGCAAATAATGTGCTTCCGTAACCTTCCCAAGTGGGATTCCCATTAGTTTCTATTTCATAAAATCTGCTTGCAAAAAATCGGGAAGTTAGACCTGACACAAAAACACAATAAATACTATCGACAGCACAATCAAACACTGTCTTCATCTTTATGGAGCCACCGCCCATCACCAAATGAGAGCGCGTCTTATCTGTCTTAAGAAAAGAATGAATATCATATCTCCAGTGGTAAGTAGTCCAACTATCTTCACCAATCCAATGCGAATAAGCTTTCCATGCTGTAAGTACACGAGAAGCACTTCGATACCCTCTTGCACTTACCTCCACCCCACCCGCGCTTCCCTTCCCTGTATCAGCTATCGTAGCTGTTACGAGTGAAGCGCCCCACGAGAGAACAGGAAGTTCTACACTATCGCACCATACCTTGCCCTGCGCGGTGCCGAAATCACCATAGACGGAGAGGATGCCCTTTGATTCATCAATGAGCATAGAATCTATCACCGGCGCCTGTCCAAAGACGGTGCCGGCAAAGAGGGCGAGAAGAAGAATTAAGGTGAAACGCATACTATATAAGAGTACCGCAACAGGGGGAAAGGTTACAGGAAATTAGCGGTCAGTTGTCAGTGACCAACAGGGAAAAGATCAACCGCAGAGGCGCGGAGGACACAGAGGAATTCGCAGAGCTTCGCGTTCTTACTCTGCGTACTTTGCGTCTCTGCGGTTAATATTCTTCAAACTATCC
>DATDEW010000044.1:0-5730 GCA_036522935.1 Kapaibacterium sp. (SeqCode) | reverse complement strand
GTTACCGGCACCAAAGAGCTTTACGAAGTACTCTTTTCCGTCTTCGCCTCGTGCGACAACAGGAAGGGAAGACCCTGTCGGGAAGGCTTTTATAATATGTGTTACAGGTATAGTCATTCATACAAAGATACGGCGATATGTCGTATTTTTGCTAAATGAAAACCCTACTCCTATTTCTCGTTTTTCTTCCGGCATTTTCTTTAGCACAATGGGAATACCGCGGTACTATCGGCAAAGACATCAAGATCTGGATGCGGCTCGAGACATATGCAGACACGGCATTCGGTGCATACTTCTATACATCAAGCGGCAAGGAGATAAAACTCTACGGAAATGGTAATGATGATAAGGGGTATTCGCTCAAAGAGGTCAATGACGATGGAAAAGTGACGGCGATCCTCACATTGAAGAAGACCATTCGTTATGATACATACGAAGGCTCATGGAAACCTGTTGACAAGAAAAAAAAGCCGCTGCTGATAAAGATATTCATGCTTCTGCCAAATGTCACCATTGCAGGTTCTCCGCCGGAGCCCATATACTTCAAGACCGATACGATAGCATTTGCAAGCAAGAAAGACCGATACGATATATCCGTCCTCTATCCGCAGTTCACTTTTGATGATAACAGCTACGGCAGGGCGCAGTTCAATGCGCTAACTGCAGCGTTTGCACGAACAGAAGCTGAGAGATTCCACAATGAATTTACGAATTCTGATGCCGACTTCTCATTGGTAGATAGTAGCATAAAAAGCCAAATGGACTTGACCTATATGATTCTCGATACGATGGGGTTCATTAGTGTTGAGTTCAGTGAATACATCTATTATCTCGGCGCGGCCCATGGTTTCCCAGCGACGATCTCGAAGATATATTCCGGTCGTCTGCACCGATGGGTAACACTTGCAGATCTATTTAAACCGAATACACAATATCTCGAAGCATTATCGGCGATCTGTATACCTGCCGTACTGGATTCGCTTCGCTCACGAACACGCGAGAACTACGCCGCAAACCCGGATACCGTAGGGCTTGCTGCAGCACTCGCTGAGATCGAACCATCATATCGTGACTGGGTCGAGAACGGCGCCGCGCCAGCGGAAAAGAATTACAGAAGTTTTGTACCGACAAAAGAGGGGGTATGGATAATATTTGATCCCTATCAGGTAGCAAGTTACGTTGACGGAGTCTTCGAGGTATTCATCCCTTATCGTAAGCTTGATAACATCCTCTCCGAGCACTGGGAAGTAAGACGCTGGAAGAAGTAATAAATGATTTCTTTAGTATAGCTCTTACTGCACTACAAGTTTACTAACCTTAACTCCAGTAGAAGTTTGAAGTTTACAGGAGTACACACCTCTTGCAAACGCAGAGACGGGGAGCGTGAACGAGTGAACGCCGGATTGCTGCACGCCGAGATCAACGGTCTTTACCGTACGTCCGAGGTTGTCTTCAACCGTAAGAGTCGCATCTGATACGGTAGCCAGAGAGTAGATGACACTCGTCTGTGCCGATGCAGGGTTCGGGAATATCGTAATGTTCTCTTTACGGGCTGCATCTTTCCCTACGGCTGATTGCGTAGGAGTCTTCCACGGGAATTTGAATACACGATAGCTTGTGTTCGAGCCGGACATCTTCAACTCTACGTGAGTTCTGCCTTCTCTATCGACTTCCGAAATTGCAGCATCGGTATTCGTACCCCATCCGATGATAAATCTATCTGTAGCCGGAAGGTATTGCACCGACCCCATTGCATATGCATAAATATCAGGTGTGCGGCGGTATTGCCACACAAGCGTTGCTGTCATTGCCGCTGTATCGATCACATATTCACAGACTCGTGAAACCTGCGGAATATTATAATTACCGTTATCGAAAAGGATGTAGTGACCGTTCGGTAACACTCTGATCGAGTGCTGACGAGAGAACCATACGGTGTCCCCAATAAGTGTGAACTGATTATTTTTTCCTCCGAAGCGCCACATGATCTTGCCTGTTTCTTTATTTACTTTCGTGATCTCATCGAGATTACGGCTTGAAAGAAGAAGGTTGTTATCGTGGTCGATCTCAATTGTATTCATGTGCGTCAGATCAATGTAATCGCAATCGAGCGGTTCATGTGTCGCATCATGGATCGTGATAAAATCATTCGAACGCCACTCGAATACTTTCACACCGTTCTCGTCGAACTCTTGTACTACATTGCCGGTGATCTTGGTCTCTTGTTTTCCGCCCGGGATAACGGCCGTAAGATCTTTAATAATATCTTCTTTGGCTAAGAGGATAACATGCCCGTTCTTAAGAAGATGTATCTCATGATTGTCTGTCTTGTATCCGTCTGACGCCTTTATCGTACGTTTGAAATTGAAAAGCGAATCAACAACAATATGCTCATTTGACATCGTATTGAAATAACTTAACTCGCCGTTCTCATGCAGTTTAAAATCAGTAACGACAGCCGGCACATATTTTTTTTGGATTATCTCACCCTGATTATCAACGATAAGAATATACGAGCTATACGTGAATGTATTGTAGTCAACGTTGGCAAGAAAGAACATACCATCGGAAGGTTCACCGAAATCGTTGATCCTGAAGGCAGGAGGTGGTAATGTATCTCCCCATTGAGGTACAGGTGGTCTTGTCGCTAACGGAGCACTCTCATTACTTGAGGGGAAAAATTGCGCACACGCAGAACTGCTTAAGAAAGCAATAGCGGTGAAAGCGGAAGTGAGATACTGAAGTATTCTCATTCGTTCGTTAGTATATAGTGTGACAACTCCAAAGCCTGCCCTCGTAAAGCAGCTAATAACACGCTAAATATACACCCAAATTATAGCATCCGTTCCTCTATAAATAGACCGATTTGGAGGATAAATAAGCACAGGTGGTTTTGCCTCGGAACAGACTGGAGCCCCTACGATTTCAGAACCATTCCGAATTTCCCCTCGTTTACACTCGGCTATAACCAATATGGTTCAATTTTAACGATTTTATAATATTCTGAGGGTTTTTATATGGCACGCAAATATTCTATAGACAAGACGCGAAATATCGGGATTATGGCGCATATTGACGCCGGAAAGACCACTACGACCGAGCGTATCTTGTTCTACACTGGCGTCGTTCACCGTATGGGTGAGGTCCATGAAGGCGGCGCAACAATGGACTGGATGGAGCAGGAAAAAGAGCGTGGTATCACGATCACTTCGGCTGCTACCACATGCTCATGGCGTGACCACCAGATCCAGATCATTGACACCCCAGGCCACGTAGATTTTACTGTTGAAGTAGAACGCTCACTCCGCGTTCTTGACGGAGCTGTTGCGCTTTTCTGCGCAGTAGGCGGCGTTGAGCCACAGTCTGAGACCGTATGGCGTCAGGCAAATAAGTACGGTGTACCGCGTATCGCATTCGTCAACAAGATGGATCGTACCGGCGCTGACTTCTTCAACGTTATTCACATGATCAAAGAGCGCCTCGGCGCGAACCCTATCCCGATCAATCTTCCGATCGGTCAGGGCGACATCTTCGCAGGTGTTATCGATCTCGTTGAGAACAAAGCGTACATCTATAATGATGGTACGCTCGGAAAGAACTTTGACATCCAGGAAATTCCGCATGACCTCGAAGAGCAGGCACGCGAATACCGCACGAAGCTTTTCGAAGCAGTAGCTGAAGTTGATGATACACTTCTGATGAAGTATCTCGAAGGTCAGGAAATTACTCCTGAAGAAATTCGCGCTGTATTGCGTCAGGCAGTTATCCAGAGCAAGATCATTCCTGTTCTCTGCGGTTCGGCGTTCAAGAACAAAGGCGTTCAGCAGTTGCTTGACTGTGTTGTCGAGCTTCTCCCGAGCCCTGTTGATGTCGGCGCAGTTGAAGGACATCATATCAATCTTACAGACCACATCAAGCGTGAGCCGGTCGATAACGAGAAGTTCGCAGCTATCGCATTCAAGATCATGACCGATCCGTATGTAGGTAAGCTTACATTCTTCCGTGTCTATTCAGGTACGCTTGCAGCAGGTTCATACGTACTCAACTCTGTAAGCGGCAAGAAGGAGCGCATTGGTCGTATCCTTCGCATGCATGCGAATCACAGAGAGGATATTGAGGCAGCATTTACAGGTGATATCTGCGCGGCAGTCGGCTTGAAGCAGACACGTACAGGTGATACACTTTGCGATGAGGACGATCCGATCATCCTCGAGCGCATGATCTTCCCAGAGCCGGTTATCTCGCTCGCTGTTGAGCCGAAGACAAAAGCTGACTCCGAGAAGATGGGCGAAGCGTTGCAGAAACTTGCTGATGAGGATCCGACATTCCGCGTCAAGACCGATGAAGAGACCGGTCAAACCATTCTCTCCGGTATGGGCGAGCTTCACTTAGAAATTCTCGTTGATCGTATGAGACGCGAGTTCAAAGTTGAAGCGAACGTCGGTAAGCCGCAGGTTGCATACAAAGAGACGATCCGCAAGAAGGTCACTCAAGAAGGCAAGTTCGTTCGTCAGTCAGGTGGTCGCGGTCAGTTCGGTCACGTCTGGATCGATGTCGAGCCGAACGAGCCGGGTAAGGGTTATGAATTCATCAACGACGTCGTCGGTGGTGTTATCCCGAAGGAATTCATCTCTCCGGTATCAGCAGGTATCGTCGAGGCAATGAAGTCAGGTGTTCTCGCAGGCTATCCTGTAGAAGACATCAAGATCCGTTTGTTCGATGGTAGCTACCATGATGTTGACTCGTCGGAAATGGCGTTCAAGATCGCAGGTTCGATGGCATTCAAAGAAGGCTGCCGCAAAGCAAGCCCTGTTATCCTTGAGCCGGTGATGGACGTAGAAGTTATCACACCTGAAGAGTACATGGGTGACGTGATGGGTGATATCTCCAGCCGTCGCGGTAAGATCGAAGGTATGATCAGCCGCTCTGATGCACAGATCATCAAAGCTATCGTGCCTCTATCGGATATGTTCGGCTACGCAACGACACTTCGCTCAATGACGCAGGGTCGCGCAGTCTATTCGATGCAGTTCGCTCGTTACGAGGAAGCTCCGCGTTCAGTACAGGAGCAGATCATCGAAATGAACAAAGGCAAAGTAAAGCCGATCGAAGCGTAGTAGCGTAAGCGTCCTCGCTTGCGTTCTTCACGGCTAGATGATAGTCGTTAGTATTTAGCAGAAGGGGCACACGAGAGTGTGTCCCTTTTTTTACTTCGTAAACGAAGCTAACCCACCGACAAGAAGTGCCATCACACTATCGGCTAGTTCGGGCAGAGATTGTTTTTTATCGCCTTGTGACCATTGCATCGTTGTGCCGAGGATCGACCAACTTAGTACTGTCGCCGCCATTTCCGGTGAAGAACCGGCCGGAGTTTTACCCGATTCATATATCCATGAAAGCAGCTTTGTATAGATACGCTGCTGCATCTCTGTCTCGATGACAGACTCCATCTGTTTATGCGAACTTGCTACACAGTGACCATGAAATTCATTGAGGTACTCTCCGACAGTAATAACCAGCAACCGAAAATTTTCTTCATCTAAGGTAATTACTGATGAGAGCTTCTCATCAAGTTTTGTCTGGAGTTGCTCGCCGATCATGTAGGCGATGAGCTTATTCTTATCCTCGAAGTGTGAGTAGAACGTTGCGCGGTTGACCGTTGCTCTGGTGGCAATATCAGCGATGGTTATCGAGTCAAATGGCTTTTCGCCCACAAGCGAAATGAAGCTA
>DATDEW010000043.1:0-4359 GCA_036522935.1 Kapaibacterium sp. (SeqCode) | reverse complement strand
CATTCTGATTCGCCAGAGAATGATGTCACGAGGCGAGAGGTCTTCGCCTTCTTCCTTTTCCGAACGAGCCGCTTCAAGCTCCTTGTAGCTTGCACCAAGCATCCGTGAGAGAAGAGCGAGAACGATAAACAACAAGATCTTTACATGAGCCAACGCTCCCCAAAGAGTTGAGAAATCAAAGAAGAGAAATCGAGTTGACCATAGCAAGATAACAATACCGGTGATACAAACCGTCCAGACCAGCATCCAAGTGAATCCCAAGAATCGGACTTTTATCCGTAGCGCATAATCATAGGTTTCGGTAGGGAAGTACTCGAAGATAGGCCGTGATACGCCGGCAAGAAAGAGTATCCCGCCGATCCACGCCACAGCACCAAAGAGATGCAAAAGCAGCGCCGCCCAATAAATGTAGGTTATCCCCTCGACGGAGGTAGAAGTAAGTAAAGTAGCAATCATGTTAGACAAAGATACGACTAAACTACCATCGGTTCGATCACTGTCACTGATGAAGTTTCGGCTTCCGCGAGGAGTTCTACTTTTGACATCTGAGCAATAGTATGCATCGGTACTGTATGACTGCAGTCGAAGTTTGAAATAATTGGGTAGTTTCTTTTACCGATAACTTCCAGTACAAGGTCATCATGAGTGAATGGCGCAGCTTGCGTATCAAGTACTTCCGGTTTCCCTATGATGAGACCTCCGATGATATCAAAGACTCCCATCAGCTGAAGATGACGCAAGGCACGCTCCTCTGAAGCAAATGAGGCATGCATGGTTTCGATAAGTAATACATTGCCCCGTAGGTCGGGGAAGTAAGGAGTACCTGCGGCAGTTAGCAAGGTGGATAGATTGGCAACAATGATATTCGACGTCACTTTTCCTTCTGAGAGCACCTTTGGGCCATCGTTGTTTTGATATACACGTTTCTCAGTTCTCCATGCATCGGTCTTTGCATCACGGAAATGATCGCTCCACTCGGGGAATGGTGAAAGTACTCTCGGATATTTCGTCTCGATCGAGACTGCGGCAAGAAAAGATTCTTTTGTGCCTTCAACAACAGTTGGATATTCTCCAAATGAAGCCATCACTGCCGGACCATAGAATGTTGATAGTCCTGAATAATGTAAGATGGATAAATGCAGCGAAGTTATATCACTAAAACCACAGAATATCTTCGGATGATTTCGAATCGCTTCAAAGTCGAGATATGGTATCATACTCGACGAATTCATACCTCCGATAGTTGTGATGATGCATTTCACGGTATCATCACGAATCAGCTCCATAAACTCTTCAGCACGTTCTTTAGGAGTACCGGCACGATATCCTTGAGAAGTAGCTTTCGCAGTTAGTGAACCCTCTTTTACCACAAAGCCCATCTCTTCGAGTACCTTAATGCCGAACAAATGTTTTTCACGAAATAGGACATTCGCCGGTGTTGACGGAGTTATTACTCCTATCGTATCACCCTGTGATAAGGCCGGTGGTTTGATGACATTCATTTTATTCGACAAAAATACGCCTGGCAAGGGCTACCGACCCCGCAACCATATACAATTTTCAGTCGTTTTAGCGTCAGTAATAGATATACGATAGTCCAATGAAGAACGAGATACTTACCAACGGCATCCATAGCAATGGCCATTCTACCTTTGAGACGAGCCCTGAATACCTTCAGGCAAGACGTCAATGGGAAGAACGCGAAGCAAAAGGAAAAACCACTGGCTGGAAGCACACGACGCTATCAGGTAAAGAGCTGAAGACGATGTATTTGCCGTCGGATGCGAAGCCAAGTGAGTTCGTCGAGAAGATCGGCTTCCCCGGCGAGTATCCTTACACCAGAGGTATTCATCCGAACGGTTATCGCGGCAAGGTTTGGACAATGCGACAGTTTGCCGGCTTTGGCTCACCCGAAGACACCAACGAACGTTTCAAGTACCTCCTTGCTCATGGACAGACAGGTCTTTCAACAGCATTCGATCTGCCGACTCTCATGGGACGCGATGCAGATGATCCGTGGGCAGAAGGTGAAGTAGGAATTTGCGGAGTATCTATCTCGTCGCTCAAGGATATGGAAAAGCTCTTTAGCGGCATTCCGCTTGGGGAGGTTTCTACATCAATGACGATCAACTCACCTGCAGCGATGGTATTTGCTTACTATCTCTGCGTAGCAGAGAAGCAGGGTGTACCGTTCGCGAATCTTCGCGGTACGCTGCAGAATGACATCTTGAAAGAGTACATCGCTCAGAAAGAATTTATCTATCCGCCGGAGCCGTCAGTCCGTATCATCGTTGATATGATGGAATACTGCCGAGATAATGTACCACAGTGGAATCCGGTATCTGTATCAGGATATCACATCCGCGAAGCCGGCTCAACAGCAGCACAAGAATTAGCCTTTACACTTGCCGATGGTTTTGCATATGTCGAGGCATGTATGGCACGAGGAATGGATGTTGATTCATTTGCTCCGCGTATCTCGCACTTCTTTAATTCGCACATTGATTTCTTCGAAGAGATCGCAAAGCTCCGCGCCGCACGCCGCATCTATGCAAAGCGCATGAAAGAGAAATACGGCGCGAAGAATCCGAAGTCCTGGACGCTCCGATTCCATACGCAGACAGCAGGATGTTCTCTTACTGCACAACAGCCGGAGAACAACATCGTCCGCACAGCGACAGAAGCTCTTGCAGCAGTTCTTGGCGGTACGCAGTCGCTACATACGAACTCGATGGACGAGACTCTTGCCCTCCCTTCAGAGAAGGCAGTGAAGATCGCTCTTCGCACGCAGCAGATCATTGCCTTCGAGACAGGTGTTATCAATACTGTTGACCCGCTCGGCGGCTCGTACTTTGTTGAAGCAGAGACAGACCGCCTCGAAGCAGAAGCGAATGCCTACTTTGATCAGATCGATGCTCTCGGCGGCGTTATCAATGCCATCGAAGCAGGATTCTTCCAGCGTGAGATCGCCGATGCCGCTTACCGCTACCAGCTTGAGCTTGATAAGAAAGAGAAGTACATCGTTGGTGTTAACGAGTTCATCGAAGAAGATGAAGTCATTGATATTCCGATATTGCAAATATCAGCCGATGTCGAGGTGAAGCAGCGCAAGGAGCTTGCAGAGCTTCGCGCGAACCGCTCACAGCATGATGTTGATGAATCCATTGCAGAGATCACAGCAGCAGGGCTTGGCCATACGAACCTCATGCCTGTCTTTATGAAGGCAGCCCGCAACTATGTAACGCTTGGTGAAATGATCGACGCCCTGAAAGTCCCGTTCGGGGAATATCAGGAAGCGATAGTATTTTAGGTCAATTTTCTTTCTTGAGAGCATAGATCGGTTATCTCGTCGTATTTTTGATACGTGACGATACCTGCACTAATCCGACTTTTGCGACCGAAGCAGTGGACGAAGAACCTCTTCGTCTTTTCTGCTCTGGTCTTTAGCCAGCATCTCTTTGATTGGGAATATGCCAAACTTTCTGTTATGGCATTCGTCCTTTTCAGTGCGACGGCAAGCGTTATCTATATTGTCAATGATATTCTTGACCGCGACCGCGACCGGCTCCATCACAAAAAGAAACACCGCCCGATAGCAAGCGGCGCCATCAGCGTGCCGAGCGCCATTACGACGGCTATCATAGCTCTCGGTATTCTTGTCCCGACTGCGCTTGGGTTACCGCTGAAATTTGGCTTCTGCCTAGCGATGTACTTCGTGATGAATCTTGCTTACTCACTTTTCCTCAAGGAAGTTGTTCTGATTGATGTATTCGTCATTGCTGTCGGCTTTATGCTTCGGGTTGTCGGCGGGGCGTATGTTATTGATGTCCCGATCAGCTCATGGCTTATCCTGACGACGATGTTTCTCTCGCTCTTCCTGGCTGTTGCTAAACGACGCGGTGAACTTGTGATGCTCGAATCAGGTAATGTGCAATCCCCGACTACAAGGAAAGTACTCGAGCACTACAGCGTTGACTTCACCGAGCAGCTTTGTACGATCTGTGCATCAGGGTTTGTCATTAGCTATGCACTTTATACGGTGAGCGACAGAACAGTGAAGATGTTCGGCACCGAAAATCTTATCTTTACGACGCCGTTCGTTCTCTATGGTGTATTCCGTTATCTTTACCTTCTTCATAAAAAGAATCTCGGTGAGAATCCAACAGAAGTTGTCCTGACCGATATTCCGATGATACTTAATTTCGTTGCTTATGCATTCGCTATGTTCTTTATCCTCTATTTGAATAAGTAATGTGAGGAAGTACAGGGTTGAGTTGCTGCTGATTCTTGGAGGAGTCGTTATCGTCGGACTTCTGCTTTTTCTGCAAGACCTGCGCTACTCATCGTATCATAAAGAAC
>DATDEW010000042.1:0-4864 GCA_036522935.1 Kapaibacterium sp. (SeqCode) | reverse complement strand
CATCAATGTCTTCGTCAATGTAAAATAATCTTCTACACGTCAGGAGAGAGTTCAAAGGGCGGGTACCACCCGCCCTTTTTTTTATTGCATAGGGATAGATTTTTGACCATACTTTCTTTTGAACGTACGGTACTTAGTAGTATCTTTGTGATACAAATATGCCATTATGAGAAAAATTTCTTACATCGCCACCCTGCTCCTTGGAGTAATGTTATACCCGAATGCAGATCTTTTGGGTCAAGAGCCGCGAACAGAGTCTCCCGAGTCGCCTTTATTACGCAGAGAGTATGAGTTTCAACGGACGTTAGATCCTTCAATAGGTACTCTTCCAGAAAATATTTTTGAACGAGAAAGGGAATTCGTGAAAAGTATCGGAGTTCACGATCCTTTTGCGTTCAAAGGATCACCTTCTGAACCGTTATCAACAGGTTGGCAGTATGTCGGTCCAAAAGGTCAGCCGGGAAGAATGCAAGCACTAGCAATTGATATTGATAATAGTAAGAATATTCTTGCCGGAGCGGCGACGGGTGGTGTATGGAGATCAATTGATGGAGGAGAGTCATGGGTGAAAGTCACACCTGTGAATGAAGTTCAGACGGTCAGTTGTATCGTCCAAGATACACGTCCGGGGAAGCACTCAATATGGTATTACGGTACAAGTGAACTGCTCTCAACAACTGACCGACCTCATACCTCGAACATCCGTACCCACATGGGAGGGAATGGCATCTATCGCTCGATAGATAACGGAGCGACATGGGATCCGCTGCCAAGTACGCAAACACGTGATGGTGATACTGCTGCGATCAACTTTCAAGGAATATGGAATATAGTAATTGATCACCATACATTTGATAAAGATATTTTGTATGCAGCGTGTTTCGGGGGTATCATGCGTAGTATTAATGGTGGTGCCACATGGACTAAAACGCTGGGCTCTGATACAGATATGTGCTTTAACTCTGAGATTACTATTGGTACGAACGGTACGATATATGCAGCTCTTTCGAGTAACTACACCGGAATACCATCACCGAAGCAAGGGATATGGTGGTCGAACGACGGAATAAATTGGGTTAGGATGCTGCACACATCAATTCCAACATTATGGAGACGTATGAAACTCGCTGTGGCCCCTTCACATGATAGTATACTCTATATATTTGCAGAAGGACCAAAAGATTGGTCAATTCCGGACTACACTTTTGCATCCTATCATACGCTTCTCAAATGTGGTAGAAGGGCTAACGGAAACATTCAATGGTCAGACTTTAGCGGTAAGGTGCTCGACCTTGGAGAAGAACCCGGTCAGTTCTCTACTCTAACCGGTTATGCGATGGTGCTTGCCGTTCACCCATACGATTCTAATTTTGTATTGTTTGGCGGGACGAATCTGTATCGTTCATTCGTAGGACTTTTTGATGAAGACCTGTACCACTCGATCGGCGGATATCCTTACGACTTCGAACCCGGAGCGCTGCATCCTGATATGCATGCAGCTCTTTTTGACCCTTCTAACCCGGAAAAACTCTTTGTAGCAACAGACGGTGGTATCTATTCCACTGATGATCCAAGAGAAGACTCAACGTTTTGGCAACAGTATTATGAAGGACTCGGGACTTCACAGGTGTATGACGCCAAACTTGATGTTACCGCAAGTGGAGATGATTTTATCATTTCGGGTTTGCAAGATAATAGTTCGTATGTTGCTTTTGACCATGATGCATGGGCGATAGCCAGTGGCGGTGATGGTATGACCACAGGTTTTGCCGACGGTAAAGATCTATTTGTGACATCTCTCCAAACCGGATATATGTTCTTTTTCGGATATGACGGGATCTCCTTCTACTATTATGGTATAGCTACTATTAACGATGAACAATCATATTTTCCGTTCTTTACAAAATTCGTTATTGATCACAATACCGGTAATGAGCTCTACTACGCATCAGGACAAGACCTGTGGGTATTGCCATCGCTGCTTTCGATCCCGATAGACCTTCAGGTTGATAATGGTCTGTGGCAACAATTCCAATTTGTTGGCGAATCAATAGGTGTCGAGAACGAGATCAGTGCTCTTGCGCTCTCAACCGGATCTTTCCCGACACTCTATATGGGCACAAACAATGGTATGTTGTTTACGATAGATGCAGGGGAGCAAAGTGTTTTTGATGTACCGAAGGTCATTACTTCACCTCTGTTTCCAAGTAATGGGTATCTGGCGCATATTGAAGTAGACCCACACAACGAGAGTAATATTATTGTTGTATTTTCAAACTATGGAGTGCAAAGTATCTTCTCAACAACGAATGGGGGTACATCTTGGCGGCCGGTGAGTGGTAACCTTGAACAAACACTTGACGGAAGCGGGGCGGGACCATCCGTTCGTACTGTGAGGATTCTCCATACACCGACGGGTATAGTCTATCTTGCCGGTACAACTTCCGGGTTGTTTTCTACATATACACTTGATGGGATGAATACGGTCTGGACAAGAGAAGCAGTAACAACTATCGGAGTCCTCATTGTCGAGAGCATTGATGTCCGCGAATCGGATGGACGTGTGATAGCCGCGACACAAGGCGGCGGTATCTTCTCCGGGAATTACCAGTCGCTTGGCACAGCAAGTGTATCAGTACCTCGTCAGCTTATCATTGAACAGAACTATCCTAATCCGGTGACCGATCTGACAACAATTCGCTACACACTGCCGGAATCAGGCAACGCCACATTAGTACTCTATGATGTACTCGGAAAAAAGATAGCAACACTCTTTGAAGGTACGCAAGAGAAGGGGACGCATCTTTTTTCATTTACCCCCAAGAGTATAAGCACAGGAATATCGGCAGGTGTATATTTTTATAGTCTTCGCTGCGGCGGCACCACTGTTACAAAAATGATGGAAGTTGTTAATTAAATTGCTTACCCGATCTATTTCAGTATATCTCTTACGATCGGTTTCAAACCGCTAAAGAAGAACTCGACGGCGATGACCATAATGATAAGCCCCATTAAGCGCATCATGATCTTGGTGCCTGTATCACCTAAGAGATGAATTACTTTTGATGCTCCGGTCAGTGAGAGCCATACAAGTAAACATACTGCTGCGATGGCGGCGATAAGAACAAGCTGCATCTGCCATGATGCTGCATCTTCCATGAGGACGACAGCGTTTGCTATTGCACCCGGTCCGCAGAGCATGGGGATCGCAAGCGGTGTGACAGAAATATCATTGATATACTGTTTCTTGAAATTGTCATCAACGTTCGTGCGAACAAGTTTTGCCTGAAGCATATCGAAGCCCATCATAAAGAAGATGATGCCGCCGACGACACGCAGCGAGTTGATAGAAATACTAAAGAACTTAAAGATGAACTGGCCTGTGAATGCAAACAGCACGATGGCAAAGAATGCAACGATGACCGCCTTGCGTGCTGTCTTGCTCCGCTCGGCAGGGGTGAGCGATGCCGTCATTGTCAAATAGACAGGCATGATGCCGAACGGGTCAATGATGGCTAAGAACGAGGTGAACGCCAATAGCCCGAACGATGCAAGTTCCGTCAGCATGTGTAGATCCTACTTACTTGAGTTCACGAAGCCACTCTCGTACGATAGCGATGGCAGCTGTATTTGCTTCACGTCCGGCGCGGTAGCACATCTTCCAATGGTAGCTTTTATTTTCATATTCCGGCTCGACAAAAACAAGCACTCCATTTGGTCCGGGTTTTACCTGTGCAGAAAAATCAACCGACGCAGCAAGAGCGAGGTACTCATCAAGACGAGCTTTGACATACAGTTTACCGTTCTCAGGGAAACGCTCTTTCCAGAATTCTATCTGATGATTGTAATCAACGAGTGCCTCCTCTTTCATCTTTGCAAACATCTGATTCATCATGCTGTCCTGTTTAGGGGTCATGGTCCGAAGTTCTTTCAGCGTTTTCTCAAGATGTGTTATCTCACTTTTTAGACGGGCTTTTTGGTTTCCTGAGGCTGTATCTTGCTCGGCACGAATATCAACAAGTTTTGCTTGAAGGTTACTAACATGCTCCCCCCGCATATCATGAGAGATACTTGGCATTGGCTGCATCATGGGTTTTTGTGACTCGCGGTACTCTCTCCACCAAACGGTGAACTCCGGCGAGTTTGTATAGTCCCATGCAAAGTGCAGCATGTCTTCGGTGATCTGCACTCGCTTTGTTTCAACTACCTTGCCGATGGCTTTGGAAGTATTGAGATTGGCATTGACGAGACTTAACTTTATTAAGGTAAGGGCTTCTTCACGCGGAAGTTTGAGTAAACGAAGCGAATCATCAAGCGATGCAAATGTGAAGCCAAACGCAAAGAGAACGCCGAGAATAAGTAGTTTTTTCATCCGTAAAATGTTCGTATCTATCAATACTATCGAAGTAGCCGCAGGAAATGCGCCTAGTTGTCTCATTAACACGGACTCCGGCTGCTCCGTTTGCCCGATGCGAAGAAAGTTTACGAGGAATACCTCAGTTTGTTATCACAAACTTCCGCGCCTCACTTTCGCCGCGCTCTGATGTGAGTTTGTAGAAGTATGCACCGCTAGCGAGTTCGCTCTTCTCGATGAGTATATCATTGAACATATTCCCTACACGGTAACGCTTGACCTCTCTGCCGTCGGTAGAGGTAATGACAAGTTCGCCCGTCGTTACCCCTTCAGGTAATGAGTACGCAACCCGTATCTTCCCGTTCGATGGGTTCGGATATGCAGAAGTAGAGGGTGTTGAACCGCTGATAATAGTCGGTGCATCAGTGACGGAAAGTTTTGTATTGCTTGTAGGGAGTTTTCCCGGGAGGGAATAGACTTCAGTAGTATATGTTGAAAATCTAAATATCA
>DATDEW010000041.1:0-4256 GCA_036522935.1 Kapaibacterium sp. (SeqCode) | reverse complement strand
ATGAGGTCTATTATTCCGCTGACAGAGCTGGTTCGTGGAAGAAGATATCGCCATCATTTCAAGTAGATGATGATGTCAAACGTGACATTGCTGTGTTGGACGGTACCATCTATGTTAGTACACACCGCCGTGTATATTACTCGTCTGATATGGGGTCATCCTGGAGTGTGTCGGACACCTTCGCCGTTGATAAATTATTATCCCCATATTTAGCAGCATATGCCTCACGGCTATGGATCGCATCGCGTGAATCGCTGTATTACACATCTGATAGATTTGCAACACTTCACGAGGCATCACCGCCTCCGGGCACACGCACAGGTTATTCACTTACCGCTACAAAGAATGGACTCTTACACTCGTCGTATGAAGGAGGCGCACATCTGAGCTTCGATACCGCCAGAACATGGACATATATTCAAGAGAAAGTAACGCCGCGTGCGATGAGTAATGTATGGGTGAAAGATGATCTCCTCATCGCAGGTAGTGAGTCGGGGATACTGATGTGCTCGACGAATAATGGTAATTCATGGAACCGGTCATTCCATTCAAACCCGATCGATAACAGGAGTAATCAATTTAACGCTTTGTTCGCACTTGGTGATTCTCTTTTTGTCACTACCGATAAAGATCATCACATCATACGAAGCGGTGATAACGGCATGACGTGGACGACAAATCAAAAAGAGTTTCCGTGGAGTGTGACGCTTGACATGGTTGGTAATGACATGATCTGGGTTGCAGTCACACTATTTAACGGCTATATGTATCGCTCAACCGATAGAGGAGCGTCTTGGACACTTATAGAAGGAGAGTATACTGCTAGCAGATTCAGTGAGATCCTCTTACATGATAGCACATTCTTTCTTGCCTGGCATGATACAGGTCTCTTGCGCTCGAATGCCGATGCGACCGCATTTGAGCGTTTAACTGATGTTGGTGCTTTGCCCCCAGGTAAATGCTTCTCTGTTGCATCCAATGGCAAGACGCTTTTTGCCGGTATCAATCGCCACATCTACCGTTCGCGTGATAGCGGTGTGACTTGGCAGGAGATGAATTTCCTTTTTGATAATGAAGTGTATGACATCAAATGCTACGGCACGAATGTCGTTATTTTAGATCGTCCACAAGAAATGTATCAGAAAAAAACTATGGTGTATTACAGTCCGAACGAATGCGATACCATCATCTCGCTCTCGCCCGATGGTTTCATAAGTCGTAGCTCATCCGAAGTAGCGATAAACAACAAGTACATCTTCGCCCAATCAATAGATTGGGGCATCTTACGATATAACTATCTGCCGCTGGTATCGGTAAGTGAAATAAAAGAGCAACAACAATTCACACTCTACCCGAACCCCGCACAGACAGTTGTGAACATCGAAGCACCGGATAAAGCGAATGCAATAGTGCACCTTTTTGATATGCTCGGCAGAGAAGTCCGCAGGGAAAGACTATCCGAGGAAGGCAAACTCACGCTCGATGTGTCAGACCTTACGAACGGCATCTACACAGTTATGCTTGAGTATAAAGGCACGACAAGCAAATCGACAATAGTTGTGATGAAATAAAGGAGGGCACAATGCGTGTATCCTTTAGAGGATATGTTACTTCCTCGAGAAGATCACGTATGCGTATGGTGGATGACGTGCAGCGATCGAGTGAATGTAGTAAAAATGATTAGATAGATTTCCGATCGACCACATTGACTTGCCTTTAAGCGAAGAAGCATATTCATTGCTTGCGAACGAGGAAAGTTGTCGGTAAGCGGCTCGATAGACGACAATCTCGCTATTTATCCCTGATAGCTCAAGATCGTTTAAACGATACCCATACTTGCTTGGCTGAATGCTTCCCATATGCTTGATCGAATCATAGATAGAGACGTTCATCTCCGTTATTTTTTGTAGATCCGAAGAGATGGTGCCGGAGAAATGATGATCCAGTGCGCGCTGATTGCCACCGGAGTCTATGGTGTAACGAACATCATAATTATTGCCATTCCATGAAGCCTTATGCTCGAAGTAGTTTTGGAAAGCTATCTCCGCATCAAGATACCCTAAAGAATCTATAGCAGTATAAATAGGTGATGTATTATCCGGAGAAAATGAAACGGAAATACTTTTTGCGCTGGTAAGCATTGATAAAGTAATAGCAGGTAAACGTACTGTACAAGTCATGGTATCGCTTGCCAAATAATTGTTCTTATCATCATATCCATCAACCCTTACAGTGTATGTGCCAGGCGATTCATATTCATGATAGAGACTAAGCCCTTGAACTGTACCCATCTGGATGCCGTCACCAAAATCACAAACAAATTTTGTAAACGGCACATTCGAGGTAGCAGGGAAATATATTCCATCGAGCGCACCGGCGAAGGTCGTTTCAATTGTCGTATCGATCTGACTACGAGCGAATGATACTATTGGTGTTATATCGTTTACTACAGCAGTGATCGTCTTTGTCGCTATGAGCAATTTTGTGAAAGCATCGTAGGCAGAAAATGTGATCGTAAATGTACCAACTTCAGTATATGAATGAGATATCTCACTTCCGGCGCCAGTTGTACTCGGCGTTTTCCCGTCGCCAAAATCTATTGTAATATAGACATCCGATAAAGCTGTATTCGTCATACGTGCTTTGATGGAAAACTCTTTGAATCGCTCGATAGTGATACTTGTGGGAAGTACTTCAAGCTCTTTCTTTGTGTCGTTTGAGTTAGATGTAGGGTTGTCACTCTCGCAGCCCGAAAAGCCGAGAGCAGCGGCGAGGAGAATGAGGATGTAGTAATGCTTCATACGCGTAGGGGTTATGATATGTAATAAACCCCGACTTTGGAGAATAGTTACACACGTAGAGCGCAGGCAATGCCTGACCCCTACGAAGGTTCTACTCATCTATATATTAATCATAATACCAGATCCACCGCTTGTTGGTTATCTTAAATGTTGCCGGCACCCACTGATCAAAAGTGTTATCGTGGAGTTCTCCTTCGAACTCGCAATCTATCTCGCGTCGTACTTTATCGAATCTGGTTATCGTCAACTTCGATGGACGTACCTCATTCATATAGAATAGAAGGTAATCGTTGTTGGGATTGACGGCATTATGATACATTTGCATATATCCTACTATAGTCCCCGGGTTGGGTAATGTGCTTTCAGCACTGTTGTATGTTCCGACACCACTATCGCTCGGCCAAAACGTCATATCGATAACGTTACGTTTAGTGTCCGGGTATGCCGGTGCGCGGTACAAGATACGAAGCCTGGAAGAGTTAGCAATTTGATAGATATAGAAGAACTCATCTTTGTTCATGCCGCTTGTGCTCTTAGGCTCAAAGAGCGAGTCTTGTACATTGACCTCTAATCTTGGTAATCCTTTCGGTGCTATCTCATATGGGATATCCTTAAGTTCGAGTGTGACCAGCTGTACAACCGAACTCATACGTGAGTTGAGCGGCGTGGTAAGTTTTAATGAAACGGTCTTCTTTGTCTGGTTGATCGCAGTTATCTCAAATGACTCGCGTGAGTCTCCCCACATGCTCCACTTAAATAATGTCATGCCATCCACGAGAAAAACTCTTGGAGTATCCAGCGGTGGTTGCCATGTATGTTTGCCGACCGAGAAATCACTAAGAGGGAATGTGAGCGTATAGACAGGTCGAATATCATAATAGACAGGGCTATCTAAAACAATATTGATATCTACCTGGCCCAGGAGCGTATCATAGATCAGCGTCGGTACTGATGATATCGGCCAGTTCTTTCCCGAAGCAGATGTAAGACTGTATGAGGGTTTCGTCACAACGACCGGATCACTGTCATGCGGATTGTTGTTAGTATCCGTCGGTGGATCATCGGAGCACCCGGGAAGATATGAGACAGATATTACAAGGAACAAGAGAACGAGTATGCGCGAAAATGTGGTCATAAAATATTGCATATAGAGAATAGATCACTACAAATATACACAAAAAAGGGCACACTCTCGTGCGCCCTTTTGAAACGGTTATTCTAGTAAAGATCACTTCCTTGTGAAGACTACATAGGCGTACGGGGGAGGTGTAAATAATCCTGCACTGTAATCTATCATTCTACTAATATCTCCTGTCCTTCTACTGTCAGCAGAATAATCTTTAGGTTCGAAGTATTCATTATTTACAAACGTTGATAATGAACGGTATGCAGCACGATACATGATAACATTATTATTCATACCGCAAAGTTCAAGATTTGATAGAGTATAGCTAT
>DATDEW010000040.1:0-3988 GCA_036522935.1 Kapaibacterium sp. (SeqCode) | reverse complement strand
CGGTGAACTCAAACAAATTATCGAACCCGACTACGTGCTCTTTGCAGAAAAGACCAAAGCTGACGGTACCAAAGAGACAATTGGGTTTACGCTTACGATACCTGATATTAACCAGGCATTCCGGGCAGGAAAAGAAATACCGAAAGGTATTCTGAATTTGCCAACTGCAATCACGAATCTCATGACGAAGAAGAGTGCGATAGATACTCTTCGCATCATTCTCCTTGGTGTTATGCCCGAGTATCGCGGCCGTGGTATCGACGCATTACTCTACCGCGAAACACTTGAACGCGCACAAAAGAACGGTATCAAGTACGGTGAAGCATCATGGATACTCGAAGACAATGCTGCTATGAGCCGCGCCGCAGAGGTGATGGAAGGAAAAGCGTACAAGAGATACAGAGTCTATCAGAAATCGATCTGATCCTCTACTGTTGATTCCGATCAAATATCCGATATACACCTACAGAATCTCTGTAGGTGTAGTTTTGCTCCAGATACATTCGCAAACTATCCCATGCCTGTAGGTTCTCCCATGAGTCAAACTCCGTGAAGTTAATGAAGCCCTTGAAGTCTCTGCGTTCTGTGATAAAGAGCTTTGGGGAAGAGCGTCGGAGCTGTGCCATCATTGTATCACGCCAGTGTTGTGGTGCCCAGCTTGTTACAAGAGGAGTATTCGTAAGCAAGAGAGTTGTCGGCAATCTATTCAGATAGAAGTATGCACCTACATGATTTCCCCAGAAAAATACATTATCGTTTGTGCTTAGTTCTGAAGAATACTTCTTTCCAAGATTCTGCATATCATCGAGCGGATAATCTTGTCTTCGTGTTTGCCCTAACTGCAAGTCGAATAATTGGACCACAGCCCACCGTATCGGCTGCGAGCCGATACGGTAGAGCGGAGGCATCATAAGCAATATGACAAACGCATATAAAGCCAGTCGTTTTTTTCCATGTATATTAGTGCGGATACTATTATAGATATCAATGAGACCGGCTATTGCCAAAGGTGCCATTGCCCAAAACACACGGGAGTAATGATATGGAAAACATTTACGCTCATACGCAACCGCCAGTAAACCAAGAATAACCTGCAGCCCTAAGTGTATATAGAGATAATGTTTTGCTGATTGTGTATTGCTTTTCCGATGCTTCCAAACCATATACAGACAAAGTACCGATGCAATGAGAATTGCAGGGGAGTATGCCAATACCAAATTCACGGGAAAATTCCGGAGATAAACGTTGCCAATTGTATCCCACGAGAATAAAGGATCAATGGCTCCATACTCGCGCACCCAAGCAAATATTTCTACAAATCTACCAAGCGCACCAACAGAAGATAAGTAGTAGATATAGAGCGCGGAAGAGATGAGCGTTGCTGCGATAGATGCGAATGCGAACTTGTAGCTCTTCCCATCACGCTTCATATAGAGAAGAAAAATGAGCGAAGCCAGCGGCACCGTCATCAATGTTGACTTCAGGAAGAAAAGCGTTGTCGAGGCTAGCCCGATAGCAAGCGCATTGCCGAAGAGCTTACCTCTAGCCGAAAGGAATCTCTCAGTATGATAGAAGATTACGACCGACGGGATAATAGCGAACGTCTCTGTCTGCGCCGTCATCCAGTATCCGCTCGTCGTATAGAGTATCACATAGAGAAAGCATGAGAGCAGCGCATGATCTTCGTTCTTCAGGACGCTTACGAGCACTTTGTAGAAATAGAAGAGGGCAGCGAAGTGGAAGAGAATATCGAACGCTCTGATTGACCAGTCGTGATGACCGAAGATGAAAAGCGAGACAGAGTATATATAAAAGATGAAGGGCGGCTTCGTATCAAGGAAGTCGCGGAAGGGGACTGCGCCATTTTTCAAGACCATATCGCCCCCGACGCTGAACGCTGCCTGGTCGTACCCGAACGGATAGAACAGCATCATCAAAAGCAGCATAGCGCCTGATGCGATGAGGAATATCCGTATAGATTTGGAAAGTGGTGGCATTCGTGCAAAAATACGTCAATTGACAATGAGGAATTATCAATGTACAATTAAGAATTATGGCTTTTTATCTGACTTTCATTGTACATTGCACATTCTCAATTGTTCATTCCCAAGTGCCGTATTTTTGCACCATGTGGAACAACATCATCGGGCAGGAGAGGGTGAAGAATGTGCTTCGGCAGGCGCTCATGGGGCGCAAGCTGCCGAACGCCTATCTTTTTTCCGGTGCAGAGGGCGTCGGGAAGGATGCCATTGCTATTGAGCTTGCAAAAGCTGTCAACTGCACTGACCCTTCGACAGGCGGCACAGAGTCCTGCGGAGTCTGCGATAGCTGCCGAAGAATATCCGATTTCAGCTCACCGCTTCTTGTCTTCGTCTGCGCTCTCGCCAACGAGAACTCGATGAAGGAGAAGGATAAGGACGAGATGAATTCCGCGCTCCGCGATGAACTTGCCTCAAAAGGAGCTGATGCCTACCACAATATACACATCGCGAAAGCGGTAACGATAGGCGTTGACCAGATACGCGACCTGCGCATGCGCCTTGCGCAATCAATGACAGGCGGCAGAAAGCGCGTCGTCGTTGTCAGTGAAGCTGACATGATGAACCAGCAGGCGCAGAACGCATTCCTCAAGACACTTGAAGAGCCGCATGAGAATACGCTTATTATCCTGACAAGCTCGAACCCCGCACGACTTCTTGCGACGATACACTCCCGCGCACAAGAACTTCGCTTCGATATGCTTTCGGCCGATGAAATTACAACTGCATTACAAGAGCGCGATCGCCTGCCGAAAGAGCAGGCGGAATTCCTCGCCCGGCTTGCCGGCGGAAGTTACTCCGCAGCGCGCAGCTTTGTGGATGAAGATATTGCAACGCTTCGCGCAAAGGTCATCGAGATGATGCTTGCAGGAGTTACCAGGAACAGGCAGGGAGTGATGGCGCAGATAGATTCGCTTATCCCGCGCGCAGGCGGTGGCTCGTTCTTAGAGAAGCGGCAATCGGTCGAGCAATTTTTGCATCTGCTCTCTCTCTGGCTCCGTGATGCGCTTGCTATTAGCTCCGGCAGCGCGGGCTCGGTCTATAACATTGACCAGATAGAGCGCATCGAGAAGTTCACTACGAAGTTCGCCACACCACAAAAGCTCATCACCGCCATGCGCGCAGTTGATATCGCCAAACGCAATACCCGCCTCCAGCTCCAGCTCCGCCCCGTCCTCCTCGCAATGATGATGGATATTGAAGACGCGTTGGCGACGAAATATACGGCTTAGCTATCAACCAGGAGTATCATGATCGTTCAAAATTTATCAATCAATAGTTTACAGAGCTTGGCAGGCAGGTTAGTGATTGTATTCTTCGCTTTACTTTTCTACGGTGCTCCTGCAGCGAGCCAAACGGGAGTCCATGTTCCCGAATTAGCATCGTTTGATGCAAAGATGAACGGGATGCTTGCCAAGTATAATGTAGCGGGTGGACAGCTTGCAATAAGTTATCAAGGCAGATTGGTCTATAGTCGAGGATTTGGATATGCCGATACGGTAGATAAAAGCTTCGTGCAGCCCAGTAGTATTTTTCGTTTAGCGAGCGTATCAAAATCAATTACCAGTATCGCAATAATGAAACTCTATGAACAGGGGGTGCTGCATTTAGATGATACGGTACTTGGGAAAGGTGGTATTTTAAATGACTCTCAGTATCAGAATGCGATCGATCCGCGTATGTATCAATTCACGGTTAGGCAATTACTCGATCATAGCTCCGGTCTTAGTTTCGATTTCGCGACTGATCCGCTATACAAAACATATGATATTGCACTAGCTATGGGTGTACCGCCTCCGACATATTCTTTCTCGCTCGTATTGCAATGGACGATGTTACATCATAGCTTGGCTTTTACTCCCGGCACTTCCGCATTCTATTCAAATGACGGATATATAGTATTAGGTCTCGTAATAGAAAAAATTACGGGGAAGAAGTATGAAGACTAT
>DATDEW010000039.1:0-3908 GCA_036522935.1 Kapaibacterium sp. (SeqCode) | reverse complement strand
CGCTCAAGAATAAGTTCAAGGTGACTGACAAAGACTGTGTCGCTATTATAACTTTCGTAGTCAATCGATTCATTTCGTTAACACCAAACACAACCCTTCCGAATATTTGCACCGATAGTGATGATAATAATGTTTTGCAGTTGTGTGAATCAGCGAATGCTGATATACTCATAACCGGCGACCGTGCTCTCCTAGAGCTTAGTAGCTTTAAGAACACAAGAATTGTTACGCCGCGAATGTATTATGATACGATACACCATACTTCAATTTCATGAAGCATAACTCTACAATAGAAGAAGCAGTAAAAAAACTTGAAGCTCGCTACGGAAAACGGGCGGCTGATTACATCGAGTGTATAGCACTACGTAAAGAGCTTACGTATGATGATTATATTCATACCGATTCGCTTCTTTCACTTCAGTATCCCCTTACTGATTACCACGACGAGATAACGTTCATCATCTACCATCAGCAGACGGAGCTTTGGTTTCGTCTGACACTCCATGAGATGCGCAAGGGAATAGACTCTCTCTTGAAGTCGCCGGCAGACATCGCTGATTCGATAGAACGTGTCACGCGAGCTAACCGCATCATGCGTTTCTGTACGCAGAGCTTTGATATCCTCATCGACGGCTTCTCGACCGATGAATTCATGGAATTCCGTAAGGCATTCGGCTCATCGAGCGGATTTCAGTCTGCTCAATTCCGCGTCATCGAAGTACTCTCAGGTCTTGAGCGTGTTGATTTCGATGGCAAAGGCGATACGTTCTACTGGGAGCGTGCTGCGCGTAGCATTGAGACCGATGAGCCGACGCTCACACTGCTGATGTTCAAGCAGCAGCATTTAGCATGGCTTAATCGCGTCTATGATGATCGTAACCCGCATTCACTTCGCCTTGCATTCGATAAGCTCCTTAAAGAGAAGAACCTTACCTACGAAGACCTCTTTACTTCTAAAACACCGCAACTGGTTAATGACCTTGCATTAGAGCTCGCCAACTTTGACCAAACCATCGTTGACTGGAAACGCTCTCATTTACGTGCCGCGGCAAAACACCTTGCCAAAGCGCCGCACGGAACAGGTGAGACGAACTGGGCTGAATACCTCTCACGTTCGATCAAAGAAGAGCACTACTTTCCTGAAGTCCTTGCTGCACGTAATGCAGTGATGAGTGACGAGGAAGTCGAGATGCCTACATTGGGGGATGCATAGGGGGCAAAGGTTGTAGGTTACAGGTGGTAGGTTGTAGAAGGGGGAAATACAGTGAGTGAAATAAAAAACTTTAAGGACTTGATCGTTTGGCAGCGATCTATGCAGCTAGTCACTTCGGTTTATGAAGTCACTTCTAAATATCCGAAGGAAGAATTGTATGGTCTGATGAGTCAATCGCGTAGGTGCTCGGTTTCTATACCTTCTAATATCGCAGAAGGACATAAGCGCGGTACACGAAAAGATTATCGTAACTTCTTAACATTTTCTCGTGGCTCACTTGCTGAATTAGAAACACAGTTGCTGATTGCAAACAACCTGAAGTACATTGAGCTGGGGTCGATAGAAAGTATGCTCCAGGAAATCGAAGAAATTTCAAAAATGCTTACATCGTTAATTAACAAGCTGGCTGATTAAGAGCCCCCCTACAACCTACCACCTGTAACCTACAACCTCCCCTAATGATAGTTCGGCGCTTCTTTTGTGATGGTCACATCATGCGGATGTGATTCACGCAGGCCGGCAACTGTTATCTTGATGAATTTACCTTTGGATTGCAATTCGGATATTGTCGCTGAACCTGTGTAGCCCATTGCGGCGCGTAAGCCGCCTGTCATTTGGTAGATGATTTCCGAGAGCGAACCCTTGAACGGCACTCTGCCTTCAATACCTTCAGGGACCATCTTTGATAAGCCTTCTTCTACATCTTGGAAGTAACGATCAGCTGAACCTTGTGCCATCGCCGAAAGCGATCCCATACCGCGATAGAGCTTGAATGTTCTGCCTTCCAAGAATATCTTCTCACCGGGTGACTCTTCAGTGCCTGCAAAGAGATTTCCTATCATTACTGTTGATGCACCTGCGGCAATTGCTTTCGGGATATCACCTGTTTGTTTGATACCACCGTCAGCGATGATGGGGATACCTTTTTTCAGTCCGATAGATGCTGCGAACATAACTGCCGATAATTGTGGTACGCCAACACCTGCTACGATACGAGTGGTACAGATTGAGCCCGGACCAACTCCAACTTTCACAGCATCAACACCTGCTTCGATAAGCGCTTTTGTTCCTTCTGCAGTTGCAACATTACCGGCGACTACTTCAAGGTGTGCAAAGTTTCTCTTGAGAACTTTCACCATATCGATAACGCCTTTTGTGTGACCATGTGCTGTATCAACAATAACGACATCGACATGAGCAGAGACGAGTTCGCCTACACGCTGCAATGTATCAGGAGATACCCCAACTGCCGCGCCACAGACAAGACGTCCGCTTGAGTCCTTGGCTGCATTTGGATAGCGTTTCTTCTTTTGAATATCTTTGAATGTGATAAGTCCTTTAAGTCTCCCGCGCTTATCAACGACAGGAAGTTTTTCAATTTTATTTGCCTGTAAGATCGCTTCCGCTTTCTCGAGTGTCGTGCCGACAGGTGCGGTGACGAGATTTGTCTTCGTCATAATACGCTCGACCTTTTGCGAAAGGTCTGACTCGAAACGAATGTCACGGTTGGTGATAATACCGATCAATGACTCATCCTTATCAATGATGGGGATACCGGAAATGGAATACTTTTCCATCAGCGATAGTGCGTCACGGAGGGTATGCCCGGCTTTTAGCGTGATCGGCGAAAGTATCATTCCGCTCTCCGAGCGCTTAACTCTGTCAACTTCTTCTGCTTGTGCAGTGAATGAGAGATTCTTATGAATAATGCCAATACCGCCTTCGCGCGCCATCGTGATCGCCATTGCAGATTCAGTTACCGTATCCATAGCACTCGAGACCATTGGTACGGACAGGCGAATGTTACGCGTGAACTGGGTCGAAAGATCTACCTCGCGGGGGAGTACTTCGCTGTATCCGGGTGATAGCAATACATCATCGTAGGTTATGCCGTCGCCGAAAGGGAATTTTGTTGCAGGGTCGAACGAAGCTTTTAGCTTAGAGGAAGAGATGCTGTTATTGCGGTTTGCCATGAAAAACTCCGAATAGAATGTTATTGGATGTTCTTCAACTGTAAAACGCAGTTAGAGGGGAAGAGGTTCACGATGACAGATTGAAAGGATATTAGTCGTATATTTGTAGTATGAAAACATTGCTTTGCCTCATCATTCTGCTTGCTTCTTCTGCTTCGGCGCAGTTTATTGTTCCCATTGAGGGAATCGAGAACAAAGACTGGTTCATAGTGGACTACATGGACCAAGATACAAATGCCGGTCAATTTCATGACTACCAATGCGGCACTCTTACCTACGACGGACACTTGGGGACTGACTTCGTCATCCGCGATTTCTCACAGATGGATTCTGGTGTCTATGTGCTTGCAGCAGCTGATGGCCGTGTAAACTTTATCAAAGACGGTGAGTTCGACCGCTCAAAGCAATCTGATACAGGCGCCTATGGAAATTACATTTCTATCAATCATGGTGATTCGCTTAGAACGCTGTATGCACATCTAAGGAAGAATTCGTTAACGGTAAACGTCGGTGATTCCGTTATTCAGGGACAGCGAATTGCGATGGCCGGTTCAAGCGGGAAGACTACTGATCCGCAGTGCCACTTTGAGGTTTATAAGTATGGAGCTATTACTGATCCGTTCGGTCGGCTATGTGAAGGCGAACCGGAGATACCTTCAATGATAGCCTTTCTTCCGCAATATGATAACGATCTACAATATATTAACTCGCACGTTGCTTCA
>DATDEW010000038.1:0-3612 GCA_036522935.1 Kapaibacterium sp. (SeqCode) | reverse complement strand
AACCGCTTTATGAAAGATAGCCGCACCTCATCGCTCTTCGATGAAGAAGAACTTGAACGAGAAGACGAAGCTGCCTTCGGGGGGTGATAGTCGTCATGTGGAACCTTGATGTATATTGGTCGTTAGTATAAGAAAGGATAATTCTATGAAACGAGAGTTAAATGTTATCATTGAAAGGGATGCAGAGGGGTGGTATGTTGGCTCTGTACCTGAACTCAAGGGCTGCCATACTCAAGCTCGGTCACTTGATGAACTTATGGAGCGAATGAAAGAAGCCGCAGAGCTTTGTTTGGAAGTCGATGGCGAAGAAGCAACCTATATTGAATTTATTGGTGTACAAAGATTAGCAGTTGAGGTATGAGCAATTTTCCAAGTCTAAGCGGAAAAGAACTCGTCCGAGCACTTGAGAAAGCAGGGTTTATTGTATTACGAATCAAAGGTAGTCACCATTTTCTCCAACACATAGATAGTCGAACAACTGTTATTCCGGTTCATGGTAATGAAGATATCGGACCTGGTCTTCTCTCGAAAATACTTCGAGAGTGCGATATGACAAAAGACGAGTTAAGAAAGTATCTTTAGAAAACTCACCTTAGAACGACATCGGTTTTATCTCTTCCGGCTTTTGGAAAAGTATATGGTCTTGGTAATAGTGGGTCAGGAGGAAGCAAAGGATCACCATATAATACGCCTGATCAAAGGATAACCCGTGATACTGGTCTGTTATTAGAAGAATACCAATGATCGTAATTGCGCTGACAGATGCAAGGACTACGAACCCATAATATCTCCACCATTTTCCCGGCTCGGCAAGTTTACGCATTGCCGGCATTGTTATTTCGCCACGTTCTAGACGGTAACGATTAATAAGCCACGTCAAACCAAGGTACTGGAATGAATGCCAGCTGTTGAGTCCTTGGAATGCTACGTCTAACTCCGGGTAGAACGGCGTTGAAAATGTTGCGATAACCGTGATGCTGATAAGTATTGTCTTGGGGACATTGCCTGTTCCGTTACGGAATTCCCCGATGGTCTTCATGATATACATCACAAGTGCCAACGAGAAGAATGCAGCTACCGCGATCCATGTCGCATCTATCTTCAAAAAATCCGGGAAGTACAGTGTTGTCTGACCAACTTTGAACGAGCCATCAACGAATCTATACATCGCCATCGGATACAGTGCCGAAAGCACAACAGCGTAATCGATCCAGCGAGAATACTTCGATTGCGGCGCCTGGTCTTTGGTGCGGTAACAATCAACTAAGAAGATGATCTGATGCAGTACATGAATACTTGCCCACATAAAAAAGAACGACAGCAGGTACGTAAACTGAAAAGCTGCCATGTAGATAACGAACGATGGGATGATAACACCCATCGGAATAATAGACCAGTGCGCTTTGCGGAAGGTCGGCTCGAAGATCGTCCGTGTATAGGTGGCGTACATGTGAGGTCCGCCGATACCAAATGCGATGAGCATATTGACGGCATTGCGCGCTGTATCTGCATCAAGCCCGACACCCTGCGCAAAATAGTATGTGCCGTAAGGGATGACCATCAGAAGCACTGAGAGTGACACCCAGGTCAAGTCCCACTTCGCGGAGCGAAGCCAAAGCGTATTGGAGCGGGGAATTGATGCAGAGAGTGTAGCCACAGTGTTCGTGTTATGTTATATTGTAATGGTAATAGAATCTCTAAAACACCTGAAGGGAGCGTTTCAAATCCCTCCGAATGGATTATTTTTTGGTAACGGAAACCCGCATTAGAAATTACGGTCACTTTCCCTGTAACTCATATATAATTCAACATTCTAATTGTGCACCACACCGTGGGTAGTGGTCAGTAGCCGGTGGTCAGTGGACAGTTGGGGAATGTAGTTTTGGGATAGTGCTCTAAATTTACACATTTGATTGGGAAGTGGTTAGTGATCAGTTGGGGAGTGGGACGGACACATTCGCTTTGCTCAGTGCATACTTTAGTCCGTCATGCATTTACGACGAATCGCGATCCATGGACACGACTGACGAACTTCCGCATACAAATATACGCAATTATCTGGCATACCACACGAAAAACATATAAAAAGTATATAAATGCTTGACTAATATGCTGATGCGACCTTCGCCGCCATCCCTTCCCGCCAGCTCCGTTAGGAGCGACACATCGGTAGCGCAGGGCGTTAGTCCTGGGAAATAATCAAACCCGAAATCCCAAAGCCCCGTAGGGGCGAAACGTCACAAACATTTCACATCATGACAAACCTCGCTAATGTGTCGCTCCTATTGGAGCTAAGACCCAAATTCGTTGCCAATTCATAATTCCTAATTGACTCCCTGTTTGGTCTGTATTTTTGCTTCGTCGGAGCACAACGTTTTGACTTCTTGCGTGTCTTAGATATATGAAAATAGTCGTAATTGTCATATCCATCCTTTTCGCAGTCAGCGCTCACGCTCAGATCAACTCTGCTGCACTTGATGATGCTTGTTATCAGCCATTGGTTGGAGAAGGTGTTGATACCATCTATGGTAGTAAGAACGGTGGCTTATTGGGTCTACAAGTCATGAACATGGGACCGTGGCTTGATGAAAGTTATGGCAGAGTCGGGACATTCGGACTACCTGGTCATACAGCGCAATTTTCTACTTTTAAGACAGGCACAGATTTCGATCTGCATGATCTAAAGGAAGTTGAGTCGTTCGGTAATATAGACCTCTATGGAGTGCATAAATCCCAGATCAGATTTTGTCATTTTCGTTCTCAAAAGATACGAGACCTTCTTATACATAAAACTGATGAGGAAAAGATATATTGGGCTGATGAGAACGGAAAATTTGACAGCAGTAGGTATACCATTCTCACCTCTCCCAAACAAGGGGAGTATGGTTTCAGTATGCGATACTTAAACCCTTCCTATACAGGATACTTTACTTCAGATACGGTAGAGGATATTATACAGGGTGGATATACATGGTCAGACACCGACGCAGACACTACCTTTATATTTTTATATAGGGGCACTAATTTATTCAATCAAGGTAAATTGGCATTGCCAGACAGTATATTATCACTTGGGGTGATAACATCTCACGACTATAGCTATGCTGTCAAAATGGGTGATTTCAGGGGGGTAGGTAGAAATGATTTAATAGTGAGGGGACATGATTCAAGTGGATTCTATGTCAATTTATTGTATTATAAGAATGATCCTCCATTTTCTTTATCAAAGTTCTATTCGTCTATTACGAACGATACTTTAATGACACTTTGGGAAAATCCAAAGCTTCAGGAATATAGCCCTAGGTTACTTGATGCTCTTTGTATGCAGGCGTTCAAAAGAGAGAAAGGAGACCTAACCATTGACTATTTGCAAGTTTTTGAAACAAAAGACAATCGAGATAGAAGCTTATGGATTTTCAAAGGAGGACCTGATTTTGGATCGAAGCGCATCTATATTGATAGCCCTTCATATTTAATCCACCACCCAAGAAAGTACGATTCTGGTTTTAATGACTTAGCAGATTGGTTTTACCCAAATTGATTGCGGTGATATGACCGGAACAGGAAATCGAGTGCTCGGAAATATTGCTCTGGCACCTCTAGGCGGAAATG
>DATDEW010000037.1:0-4363 GCA_036522935.1 Kapaibacterium sp. (SeqCode) | reverse complement strand
AAGTTAAAGTTACGCTTCTCCTGGTACGGGTTGAGTTCTTGAGATGTACGTTTTGCCATTACTCGTTACGAAAGAGAAACTTCTTCTGCATTACCGATACACATCGAGACAAGCGGTCCGGCGAAGCTCATAAGGTCTGCTCCTGCCGCTTTGTTCTCTTCGCTTGCCATTGCCGCTTTGAAGGCATCTTTATCAGCCCAATACATGGTGCATTGGAGATACGGTTGTTCAGCGAGCATTGAATTCGGAGGCGTAAGCATTTTTGTAAAACGTGTTACCTCCATCTTCAAGAGACCCGGCACCTTCTTCATAAGCGGTGCATGGGTAGTTGAATAATGCTCATCAAATGAAGCAGTATCTGCAGGTGTCTTAAATGTTGCTGTTAATGTTACCATTGATCGTAATTCTTAATGTACTTTCTCTCCACCGCCATCATTCCCGCCGCCGCCTTGGATAGGTCCGGTACGGAAGCCAAAGGGATGTGCATTCTGTCCTTCGATACGTATCTCGCCATACTGATTCTCGTAGCGGCTGATATTTTCTTCCATTGCATTACGAAGCAGTTTCATGTGCTGCGGTGTCATAATGATACGGGAAAGGACTCTTGCTCGCGGCACACCGGGAGTTACTCGTGTATAATCTATGATAAACTCTGCGGGAGAATGCGTGATGATAGCCAGGTTGGAGTATATTCCTTCTGCCTCTTTTTCACCAAGCTCTATTTGTAATTGTTGACCTTGTTCAGGGTTCTGATCCATTTGTTGTTTTATCGTTATTTTTTCAAAAGTTCATCTGCTCTTCTAAAAGCATCGGCTGACTTTGCAGCATCTGCCTTCGCAAAATGTTTGCCGACGGTTAGCCAGTAATTACCTTCTTTTGCAGCGTCGGTATTCTTCAAGTTGTCAAGTTCAGCAAGAAATTTTGCGGACTTCTCTTTATTACCAAGTATCTCATAATCTTCAATAAGATAACCGATAGAAAGATACTCCTTGCGATTTACCGTATATACTTTTTCAAAGTACTCGGCAGCTTTGGTTATGTTCGCGATGACGAGCTTGTTTCCGTCTTCCAACTTCTTCTTATCTTTGACATCTTTGAGCTTCTTCTGCTCTGCTGATGCCATGTTCTGATACGTCGCACCAAGATTGAAAAGTGCATTATCATACGACGGATCGATCTCAAGTGATTTCTCGAAGGCGCTGATCGCTCCAGGATAATCATCACTCTTCAAGAGCACTACGCCATACGCTGCATAAAGATTCTTTGATGGGCGCTCAGCCAACATTCTCTCATACTCTGCTTTTGCTTTATCTGTTTGACCGAGTTTGCGGTAAATTTCAGGAATAACACTTGCTGCGCTTTCGTCAGACGGGTCAAGACGTTGGACGGAGATAAGAAGTGATACTACTTTATCATAATACTCTTCTGCAGCAACTTTATCTCCGGCAGCGAGAGCTGCATTCCCTTTATCAAGATAATTTTGTGCTATGCTCTGGTATGGGCGAAGCGATATACGCATTGCCTGATTACCAACTGCTTCACTATTGGTAAACTTCCAACCGGTCAACTGCCACTTGCGCGGAGTTTTCTTTGTCTTCTCAAAATAAATGTATGCTTCTTTTGATGGATAGACATACGTCATAACTGTATCACCACCGCCGACAGCAGTCATGTCTTTTCTGACAGGTGCTCCGCCGATAGCACTTTCAACACTTGCTGGCTCCATCTTGAGCATCAAACCAAGTGCAACGCCCTGGTCATGTGATGTTCTTACCTGCTTAAGCGCCTCTTCGTAGGTCTTGATAAACTTTGCGGTATCACCGGCAGAATAATATACATCACCGAGAAGTTCATATGTCTCCGGTTGGTCCGGTGCTACTTTTCTCGCGCTTTCGAGTAAGCCGATAGCTGCATCCTGCTGCTCTTTGCTATCAGGATTCTGCTGATATGCGCCAAGTCCGCCGTTATAGAGCTCTACCCATGTATTGCGGCGTACCTGCTCAACTACCTGACGGTTCTGTACAGCATAAAGACGTGCCGTATCAATGACTTCAGCGATCCTCTCGTAGTTCTTGAGGTCAAAGAGGTTGGTTACGTATACCGCCCAGGTCTCGTCATCGGTCGGACTGCTTTCGAGAGCTGCTCTCAGAAGCTGATCTGCCTTGACATAGTTACGCTGACCGCGATAGAGTTTCGCACTTGATAGTTCTGCTCCGCCGCAACCAAGATATTGGAGTGAAAGAGACGAGAGAAGTAGGATCAACCCAATTTTTGAAAGAAACTTCATAGGTAATACTCAAAAGTTAATATTCGGACAATGTGAAACAGCAAAGTAAATGATTGAATTTCGTCTGGAGGGCGGAAAACGCCGATTATCTTTCGGCGTTTCCCTTCGATAATTACGCTGACAGAAGCTTAGTTTCCTGCCTCTTCGGTAAGCATTTCGCTCAAGAGACGTACCATGACTCCGGTGCCGCCCTTCGGGATGTAATCTGTTGCCGCTTCGCTGCGTGCTGTGCCGGCAATATCAAGATGGATCCACGGATAATCCGTAAAACGCTTGAGGAACATTGCAGCCGTGATCGCTCCACCCCAACGTCCGCCGACATTCTTGATATCAGCTACATCTGACTTGATGAGTTCATCATACTCATCATAGATAGGAAGCTCACAGACTCTTTCATACACCTTATCGCCGTGCTTCTTTAGGCGCTTCTTCATATCTTCGTCGTTGCCCATCATACCTGTTGTAATATGACCAAGCGCTACGACGCATGCTCCGGTAAGTGTTGCCATGTCGATAACCGACTTCGGTTCATACTTCTTCGCCCAGAGTAATGCATCGGCAAGTACCAAGCGTCCTTCAGCATCGGTGTTGTCGATCTCTGCAGAGAGTCCGTTCGGATAGGTGATGATATCACCGGGACGAGTTGCCGTACCTGATGGCATATTCTCCGCCGATGATACGAGACCTACGACATTCACTTTCAATCCGAGTTCAGCTACAGCACGCATTGTTGCGATAACTGCTGCTGCGCCGGACATATCACTCTTCATGTCGCCCATTCCTGCGCCGGGCTTAAGAGAGATACCGCCTGTATCAAATGTAATTCCTTTTCCGACGAGTACGATCGGCGCATCTTTCTTCTTCCCGCCGAAATACTCCATGATGATGAAGCGGCCTTCTTTTACGCTTCCCTGATTGACGGCGATGATGCCGATCATGTTATGCTTCTTCAGTTCAGAAGGTCCGAAGAGCGTAACTTTCACGCCCGTCTTCTTGCCAACTTCTTGCGCCCACTTACCCATGATCTCAGGGTACTTATTGTTGGATGGCTCATTCTCCATATCGCGCGCGAAGTTCGTTGCCGCACAGATAACTTGTGCTCGCTCGACCGACTTGCGGACCTCAGCTAACGTAGAGCCGAGGAAATCTGCTGAGTCAGAAAGGATCGTTACCTTCTCAAGCGGAACAGGAGCTTCTTCTTTCTTGAAGAACTTATCATATTTGTAAAGACCAAGGATGATACCTTCGGCAACTGCGGCTGCAACTTCTGCGCCCTTCGCACCTTTTACTCGTGGCAAGTAGAGAGCAAGTGACTTTGACTTCGTAGCCGTTGCTTTCTTTGCGGCGCGTGCTGCAGCGCGGCGGACAGTCTCTAATGTAAGCTTATCAAGCTTGCCCATTCCGACAAGGAAGACACGCTTCGGTGATGCTTCGCCACCGGTTGGATAGAGAACGATGAGTTCTTCTTTGCGGCCTTTCATATCGCCGGCATTAGATAAGGCAGTAGCTGTTGCAAGGAGTTCGCTGCCCTTGCCATAGTAATGCATGTGGTCATTGATCCACTTTTCATCTTCCGGCTGGAAGAATGCTACTGCATCACAAGCAAAGGATTTCCAGTTCGCTTTTTGGACGTTAATTGTCATAATTAATTACGTGGGTAGTTATGGGATATAAGTTAAATCAAGCAAAAATACGGAATATTTAGGTCTGACGAATAATTTGTCTTTTGGGCTATCCCCACTCACATACCTTTTCTCCTCACTCTCCTTTTCAAGGAAGTGGGATACAGGGTGAGGTTATTAAATAGAATTCTCTCAACTATAACTCTTTTGTTAGATTACTCCGAGCCACTTCATTTTATACCCTAACTCTATCAGCTCTTACATTCTGCAACAGATATCTTGATGTCGTAAATTGCGGCCTCATGTGTGTGATGCCGATCTTGTTTGGCTGGTGCCAATTTATTTATAACCTTCCCCTAGCCCCTTCCTTGAAAAGGAAGGGGATAAGACAAACCCCCTCTCCTTCCTTTTCAAGTGCCTGTCCTGAGGCTTTGCGAAGGAAAGGAGATACAGA
>DATDEW010000036.1:0-2461 GCA_036522935.1 Kapaibacterium sp. (SeqCode) | reverse complement strand
AACCGTCGGTAGCGACTCTATCATCATAGAAGACTTGGCAGAAAAGATGCTCGCCGGTCGAATAGAGTATATCAACAATAGCAAACGGATCGACTGCATTGTCCTGTGTCCATGTGAGCCCATCATCTTCAGAGCGCATGAGTCCACCATATTCTGTTCCGATATAGAAGACACCTTTATGCACGGCAGATGAAAGTATCCGCGATGTGTAATCTCCTTCATGGACCTTCTGCCATGAGTTTCCGTCTGTGCTGCGATACCATGTCGCTGTGTCCTGAGTGATGTTAAAACACTGCACGATCAAGCTTGTACCTGATGAGACAAGTCTGTGCATTTGTCCGACCGAGTCGGGGATCGGCGGAGGAAGGGGATTAGTCCAATGAATATTATCAACGCTCATTTGAAGTCCCTGGCTTGTCAAGCTGACAACCCCTGAATCAAAAAGAACAGCATCATATACTTCTGATCCGTAACGGATAAAATTATTGTTACTATAGTCAAAGAATGCTTCTCCGTATAAGTAATTACTTCCATTAAATTTGAAAGTGCCGGTCGCTCTTATCCATGATTGATCAAGTCTCTTATGATGAACCCATGTATTTCCCCCGTCACCTGTTTTGAATATACCTGTAGGTCCCCATGCAACGAGTGTATCACCATCAGAAAAACCAACATCGGATACAAGTGCAGGAATACCTTTATTGTGTTCTGACCACGTTACTCCTTCATTAGATGACCTGAAGATGCCATTGCCGATCTGCTGGTAGATGTTCTCGCCGATCGTGGAGAATGCGTAGGCAGTTTCGTTAGAGGGGAGAGACTGTCCTCCATTTATAGGATACCAGTTATCCCCGTTATCCTTACTGAAGAGCGAGAGATGATCACCAAAGAGCATGCTTGCAAATAGAGTTTTTGTTGTTTTTCCGAGAGTATAAAATAAAAATCCTCTTGCACTATCAAGTCCGTTGTTCTTTGGGATGTTCCAAAGGTCAAAGGTATTTTTCGTATAAAAGAAGCCCATTGTACCTGCTGCGTAGAGTGTACTCCCATCTCCCAACAAAGTATAGATCTCAGGGTCGTCGGTAAGACGATTCGGCATCTTTTGCCATACAACGCCGGCATTACTTGTTCTGTATATACCTTTGTTCCTTGTCGCGACAATAATGTACGGACCTGCTGAAGCGAGTGAGCGGATAGATGAGAACAGGGACGTTGATGTGGCTTTAGTGAATGATGCTCCATCATTGGTAGAGCGATAAAACCCGCCAATGGTAGAATCTTCATCATATACAGATACACATAGTGTGGGGGCTTTATAAATAATATCAGTAATACGAATTCCGCCGAAGACTTTCATTTGCTCCCATGTAGTTCCTTCATCATTGGTGCGAAAGAGTGTATCGTCAACAGACACGATAATGCTCGTAGGAGTCGCTAAATATTGATAGATCACTTTCCCTGATAAGCCTGCCGGCTGCCATGATGCAGCACTGTCAGTCGATACATAAAGCCCGTCAAATGTACAGGCAAAGAGTTTATTGTTGAATTCGAATATCCCATATCCAGCGCCGCCCTCGGGACCATTCGTTCTTGTCCATTGTGCAGAGGATGTTGTAGCAAATGCGATAAGTATCAGGAAGGTAGTGAGGAGCTTCATTGGAGTATATGCGTTGTTAGTGAATATACAAATATACAAATAAAAAAGTCATAGCGCTTGGCTATGACTTTTTGGTCGCATAATTGAGCTATGTGTGTTATTGCACCACCACCTTCGCAGTCTTCACACCACTCTTCGTCTCTATCTTTGCGATATAAACGCCTGATGCAAGTTTCGGTAGTGCGATACGCTCATCTTGTACGGCTTTCGTAGTGAATACTTCCGCACCTGTCGATGAGAAGAGCGTCACCGTTGCATCTTCATCTACTATTATATAGTCGGTGGCGGGGTTGGGACGGAGATAGATGGGCTGAATCTGGTCGCCGCTCTTTTTTACGCTAAGTGGAAGTGTATATTGTTGGAAGAACGTCCAAAATACATCAGCAGCAATAACGGGGTAGTTGATGCCATTGGGAAAACTGTGCTCGAGCCCTTTGAAGAGTACATAGTTGAACTCCCATGAAGCCGCAGCAGCAGTCGAGTTAAAGCGGTAGCGTAAGGCGAGGGCAGTTGAGTCTTTTGTGAATTCTTGAGAGAGACCGAATACGGCTAAGTATCTATTAACGATACTTCTGAAAAAATACAATCCGGAATCATTGAACGGTATCTCCGGTCTGCTGATCGCGGTGATGTATCTGTCATCAAGAGTGCCAAGACTAAAGATGATAGGTATCATACGTTTTGCAACACCTGAATCAAGTTCATGGAGCGGGCCTGCCGATGCAGTGACCGCAGCAAAGATATCACTTGCATCAACAGCAAGCTTTGAGGTAAAACATCCGCCGTTCGAAAAACCGGAAGCAT
>DATDEW010000035.1:0-2826 GCA_036522935.1 Kapaibacterium sp. (SeqCode) | reverse complement strand
GATGTAATCGCGCGTCGTACCCGGTGTTTCGCTGACGATACTTCGCTCATATTTGAGCAGAGCATTAAATAAACTGCTCTTGCCTACATTCGGCTCACCGACAAATGATACGCTGATGTATCCTTTATTGAGTGTCTTGTTCTTTGAAGCAGTAAGGATATCATTAAGCTCACGTTTTGCTTCGGCAATTCTTTCCTCGAAGCCCTCAATCTCTATCTGATCCGATTCGCCAAAATCAATCTGCGCATTGACAAGCGCTAAAAGCTCGATAATCCTATCATAGACAGCCCTAAGACGTGTGTATTTTGCCTGCACCATTTGCTTTGCGCGCTCAAGTTGGTGCGGACTTGCGGCATCAACCCGTAAATTTACCTCTTCAAGCTCTTCAAGTCCCATTTTGCCGTGCATCAGTGCACGACGGGAGAACTCACCCGGCTCTGCAAGCCGCGCCCCAAGCGAAACCAGTCGCTCGAGTATGATATCAGTAATAACTGTCGAACCATGCGGGAATATCTCGACGACATCTTCGCCCGTAAAACTATTTGGCGCGCGATAGACAGCCACAAGGCAATCATCTATCGCAATAGCGGAGCTATCAAGGAGATTTGTATAGACAGAACTTCCACCAAGAGCGGAGAAAAGCTTTTCGGGTGTGTCAATTACTTTTGCTACGATACGTATAGCATCGTCCCCCGTCACGCGGATAGAAGCAATAGCGCTTCTGCCCGGCGGCGTCGAGAGTGCAGTTATAGTATCGTGGAGTGATGCAAGTGACATGTTCTCTAAAATAGAACAATCACAAAGAGACGAAGGACACACAAAGTTTCCGGAATGAGGTACGAATGCGAAACACATAATTTTGATATTAACCCTTTAGCAACTATTTATCTCTTGTTGGGTTATTCTATTTGATGTTACAACAAAGTAAAGATACATCATTGAGTCTATCTAAGCTACTCATCTTACTGATTGGTTTAGGATTTTTTAGTTGTGATTCTTCAGAATCAAATCTAAACGATGAATTAACTGGTAAGTGGGATTGGAAAGGAGTAACTGGTGGTCTCAATGGAAATCAGATTCCAGCAGATAGCTTTGGGTTTTCGGAGCACTATATTTTTAAGAACTCATCTGATATTGATATCTACCATAATGATACCTTAAAGGTAAAAGCAAAATATCAAGTCGAAAAACCTTATAATGACCCAAACTCGAGACTACTGTCAATTAACAGCGAACAGTACATTGACACAAATTACTATGGGCCAGTATTCCCAGATATAAGTCTTTATAAGTATATGATCTATTTTGTTACCCAGGACAGTTTGAGGCTTATTCTACAAGATTGTGCTGATTGCTATGACCAAATTCTAGTAAGAGAAAAATAGTGAGAAGATAAGAGTTCTGATACTCTCAAATAATATTGTTCAATCGAAAAAGAAAAGGCATGTCAAATGACATGCCTTTTTACATAATCCAAATCCACCCTTACTTCTTCTTTGATTTCTTCGGAGGTGGTAACTGTCCGCCGCTTTGCTTCTGGCGGGCTTCGCGGGCATTCTTTTCCATGTCCTGCATCTTTGACATGAAGCCGCCTGACTTCTTGTTCTTTGCATCTTCTTTCATCTGCTCAAGATCAAGCGGTGGTAAGAACTTCTTGTTATAAAGCTGCTGCGCAATACCGAAGACGTTGAACATGAAGTAGTACAGTCCAACACCGGCAGGCAATCCGTTAAAGAGGAACATAAAGAGAACAGGCATGATGTATGCCATCTTTCTCTGACGTTCATCGGTTACGGTTGTTAACGACTGGATCACCATCGTGATGACCATCAGTATCGTCAAACCGGAAATGTGATTTCCCAAAAGCGGTATCGATGTTGCACCGAAATCTATCAACTTGTCGGGTACTGATAGATCTGTTATCCAGAGCATGAATGGCGCCTGACGAAGCTCGATAACATTCACGAGCACAGAATAGAGTGCAAAGAGAATAGGCATCTGCAGAAGAAGTGGTAAGCATCCGCCTGCAGGGTTCACACCATACATACGATATATCTTGAACGTCTCTTCCTGAAGCTTCTTCGGATCGTCTTTGTACTGCTCTTTTATCTTATTGACTTCCGGCATCACCGTCTGCATCTTACGCATTGACTTCATCTGCCCTATCGAAAGAGGATAGGTCAAGAGCTTTGCGATAATAGAGAAGAAGATAATGACAAGTCCCCAATTGGCAATGAAGCCATGGAGGAACATGAAGATCGGATAAAGAAGATAGATGCTGATCGGGCGGACAAGGAAGCTCCAGCCAAAATCCATCGTGTTATCAAGCGGTGGCTTCAACTGCGAAACACGGCTATACTCAAGCGGACCTAAGTAATAGTTAGCGCGAATCGTATCGTTGTTCGCATTGCCGATAGGCATTGTTGCCGTCAGGGTGTAGCTCTCGACGAGCTTCCCATCAGGAAGAGATTTTGCATAACCGTTGACCTCCGAGCTTTCAAGCTGCGGACTAACAGGCATAAGCGACTGCACAAAATACTTTGTGCGATTTGCGAGGTAGGTTGCAGTGCCGTTTATTGACTTACGAAGCGGTTCGTTCGGGTCAGTTACATCGATCTCTTCTGTGCCGCCTGCAGTATGAATAAATGCACGGGCAGATTGTGATTCGATATCAGCATGCTCTTCTGCATACGGCATATTATTGATGGTCTCAAGCGAGTACCGGTAACCGGTCAGCTTCGACTGCATACCGAACAAATGATACTCGATACCAACGATGTAATCATCACCTGTAAAGGTAAATGTCTTGGTGATGTATGCGGATGA
>DATDEW010000034.1:0-4941 GCA_036522935.1 Kapaibacterium sp. (SeqCode) | reverse complement strand
AATGTAATGAGTGATGACTTGCCCGAACCTGTCTTGCCGACGATAGCCAGTGTTTTTCCTTGCGGGATGTGGAGGTCAACATGGTTAAGGACATACGGAAGTTCATCACGGTATTTGAACGAGACATTGCGGAAATCTATCTTCCCGCTGATCTTGGTAATGTCTTTATTGATCTGCACTGAGTCATAGACATCAGGTTTTGTATCAAAGATCTTGTTGAGACGAGCCATCGAAGCTTCACTTCGCTGTACCATGTTTGTTACCCACCCAAGTGCGATGAAGGGCCAGCCAAGCATGCCGAGATATATAACGAATTGTGTCATTTCGCCAAGCGAGAGCGTGCCTTCGATCATGCGCGGTCCGCCAAGTAGTAGCAAAATGATAACGGACATTCCCATGAAGCCAAAGATAACAGGCATCATAAATCCCTGTACCTTTACAAGACGCATATTCTTCTTGTAATAATCTTCGCTTAGTTTGTCAAAGATGGATTGCTCATATTCTTCACGTACGTATGCTTTGATGACCTTTGTACCGGAGATAGATTCGGTAACGCGCGAGGACATATCGGCATAATGTCCTTGCACAGCATCGGTAAGCGGAGCAACGCGCCGGCCGATAAGATACACACCAAGTGACATAAGCGGCAGCGGCGCAAGCACGGCAAGCGTTATGCCGGGCGAGATCATCATCATAAAGGTAAGCGAGAGCACAAATGTCAGTAGTGTATCTGCCGAATACATAATTGCAGGTCCGAGAAAATTACGAACGGCATTGATGTCGTTAGTTGCATACGCCATCACCTCACCCGGGGGAGTGTTCTGAAAGAACCGCATCGAAAGGGTTTGGATGTGGGAGAGGAAATCGTTGCGAAGATCGTACTCAATGTCGCGGCTGGCGACGATGATGAACTGACGTACAAGATAGAACAAGTATCCGCCGGCAGCAGAAAGACCGATAATTATTAGTCCATCGGTAAGTAAAGAACTTGCCGTGGCAGTGCCTTTTTCAATGTCATTTATTGCATTACCGATAATACGAGGGGCGAAGGCTGCAAACGTACAGGAGATCACGACAAAGAGAAGCCCCCAGAGGTACCTGCCCTTGTGTTTACGGAAATACGGTATAAGAGAACGAAGTGATTTCATTGTATATGCTTACTACGGCATGAGCTAACAACAGTTACGGAAGAAATATATGAGTAAGTCATAAGATTTTCCTGAATCTTAACTCCTTGTATAGCGGTTTGTAATAGCTGTTGAAATTAATTGGAACAAGCCAGGATGACGAGGTTCTTCTTCGGTATTTCTCTGTTTTTGCTCTTATGGTGCGCTGATGTGTGGGCACAGACCGGCAGTCAGGATTCAGTTCTTGGGGGGCAAGTCCGTCCAAGGCGAGAAACCTATATCATTGAGTCCTATCCATCGCCTGTAAAAGTTGGTCAGACGGTGAATATCAGCTATTACAACCACAATTCACAGGAGACAGCGCTGAATGTCGTTGATGTGAATGATAAAGTTGTCAGAGAGCTTCAACCGCGCAAACTCACCCCGAATGGTGTGCATAAGTTCGAGCTGCCTATCACCGGACTTGCCTCCGGAGCGTATTTTGTGCGACTAAAGACGTATAGCTCCACAGGCTCACTTGATCAGGTACAAGATTCACGATTCCTCGTTATTCGTTGATGCAGAAAAACCTTCCCCAGACATCTCGCTTTTTCGCATTTGTTGCGTCGATAGTTCTACTCTTTTCTGCTGTTCATGTTTTTGCACAGGATGAGAATGTTCTTCTTGACCCTGCCAAACGCCAGTTCGCCGAGTCACGTGGAAGAGAGTTCTGGGTATGTTTTCCTCAAAACGCCAGAGCAGAGAATGCCAGCGGTCTGAACTTTCGACTTTATATTACCGGGGATAAAGCAACGCGCGGTACAGTGAGAATACCGGGATTGGGTCTCACTCAAAACTTTTCATGCAATGCATCTGAAGTTATTTTTGTGCCTATCGATTCGATGGCGCAGGTATTTGGGAGTGATGCAATTCAAAAACTCGGTATCTATGTGACAGCAGATAACCCGATCGCTGTCTATGGACTCTCAAGCCGCCGAGCAAGTACCGACACATACCTTGCATACCCGCTTTCCGTTATCGGTACTACCTATAGAATGGCAGGATATTACCCGCTCTCACAGGGAGAGAATTCCTTCTCGTCACAAGCGACGATCGTTGCTACCGAGAATGCCACAGTAGTTACCATCACACTCGCAGGTGATACAAAAGGTGGTAGAAGAGCAGGGGAAACATACTCGGTTAATCTCTCGCAAGGTGATGTCTATCAAATTCAGTCCTCAACCGGAATTGGCAAAAAATCCGATCTTACAGGAACACTCATCACTTCGAATAAACCGATCTCATTCTTTACAGGTCATACATGCGCCCAAGTACCGGCTGACAAGAACTTCTGCGATCAGCTTCTTGAAATGGAGCCGCCTATGCCAAGTTGGGGGCGACAGTTCTTTCTTGGAAGGTATGAAGGAAAGTCAGAGTATGCAGTTCGTGTTATCTCAAGTGAGCCAAATACTCAAGTGTTCGTGAACAATAACCTTGTTGCAAAGCTAACGAACCCCGGCGAGTTCTACGAAGATAATCATGCAAAAGAGAATGCACTTATCACAACCAATAAACCCGTTCTCGTAGCACAATATGCACAAAGCTCGACAGCTGATAGTGCGCAGGTAGGTGATCCGTTCATGCTTTTTATCACACCTACAGAGCAGTTCTTAAATTACTACCGGTTTCTCACACCAGTTCGCGGTGATTGGCATCACTATATAAACCTTGTTGTGCCTATTGATGCTATCGGGTCGTTGAAGCTTGACGGTAGAGGCGGATTCGGAAAGTACTTTAAGAACATTGGTATTACCCGCTATGCTATCGCACAGATAGAGATCGGGTTCGGCTCACACTTTGTATCGTGCGATAAGCCCTTTGGTCTCTACTCATACGGATTTGGTGTTGCCGGTGATAATTACGATTCGTATGGAAATAATGGCGGCCAGCTTGTTGCCACCATTCCTGATATCATAGATACACTTGCACCATCACTTGAGATCGTTTCCGAGAATGCAAATTTGCCTCTTGCGCTTATCGCTCGCGATGACAGACTTTTCGATGTCGGTATGAAAAGTGTTGTCGTTATTGATAGCTCGAACTTCCGCTCACCGGTAACGATACCTTATTTTGATGCAGGTACTCCGCAAGTACCGCTGCTTTTCCGTGTTCGTGATACGAGTACGTGCGGCTTCATGAGCTTGAAGCTAACTGATGACAACAAGAACGAATCATATTATACGATCTGCCGGACAAAGATAGGTAATGAATGGATGTATCAGCTCATCAGCGGAAGGGAAGCACTCTGCCCGAGCTGCCGTTCATGGACAGTGCAGTTCGTAACAACTCCTTCAACGACGATATCGAATGTTACTTTCGAAACACCTGATTACCTGAAGGCAGGCGGGACATATAAGTCGTTCCGTCCTGAACTATCAGGTGGTTTTTACGGAAACTACATCTTCCCGTTCTCGAAAGGATTTATGATCGGTGCGGGTATCGGGTTCAGTAATTTTTCGGGGACTGCATTATCACAGCATTCATCATTTATTCAGGATTCTATCTTCTACGGTGATAGCGCAGGCGCAGGGAAATCAAAACTTGTTGAAGAGTTTGCAACAACGGCATCATTAAGTTATCTCACCCTTAATGGCGGTATCTATCATTACTTTATCCCTGAGAAGCTCTATATCTACGGAGGACTCTCAGCCGGATTCCTCTTATCAGGTACGTACAATCAAACAGCGGAGATACTCTATCCTGCAACAATAGATTACAACACAGGTGATCCGCAGCGTAAGAGCACAGGTGTTCGCAAGAAGAACCTTACGAGCGGTAGTTTCCCCGATCCCAACAACTTCTTGCTCGCGATAGAAATTGCGCCGGGTATGCAGTTTAAGCTCAATAAGAACTTCTCGCTACTGACAGGTCTATCACTAAACTTCCCGATATTCGATGTCGTCAATGACCTCAATTGGCATCTAACAAGTTTTGGACTGCGCTTAGGATTGCAGTATAGGCATTAGCGAACTGAAGACCTGTACTCTTGTATTCCTTCGATACCCTTTGATTCGACGATATTGCATAGCGAATCTTCGCCGTTCCGATAATATCTGTATGTAGGGATATCGGTCTTCAATATAGTGGCACCCTTCGCGACTGCTTTCTCGAAGAACTCTGTATCATCACCGTAGAGAACGTCGTTATATCCGCCGAGCCGCGACCAGAGATCTCGTCGGATGAAGAACGTCCCACCGACTGCGCATTCGGATAGATGAATTTGTGCAGATGGGTTATATTTATCAGCAACATATGGATTGCCCATTACTTCAATCCCACCGTGAAGCAGTTCAAGCGCAGGTTTGCTTGAGAGAATATCAAAGCGCGAATCCAAATGGTCAAGAAGATACTCATCATCGGAATCGAGAAACGTAAAGTAGCGTCCCGAAGCAAGCGAGCAGCCGAAGTTACGTGCTAATGCCTGACCTTTGTTCGTCTGATGGTGATAGGTGATTCGTTTGTCGCTAAGATAGGGAAGGACTATCTCCTTCGTGTTATCGGTCGAGCCATCATCAACGATGATAAGCTCCCAATCATCGAATGTCTGTTCAATTACGCTCTTGATCGCTCGTTCAATAATGTATCCACGATTGAACGTGCAAAGTATGACAGAGAACATCATATTACTCTCTCATATTCTTTTAGGTCTATCTTCCAGACCTTCACGCCACAGTACCGAGTGCCTTCAGGACAGACGGGGCGGACGCTTGCCATATCACGAAGCGAGCAAGGCGGAAGAAGATATTTCCCGATGAGCGGATGTACTTCGCGTATC
>DATDEW010000033.1:0-4032 GCA_036522935.1 Kapaibacterium sp. (SeqCode) | reverse complement strand
GCTTCAGCGCTTCTTCGATGACGGGATACTCGGTCGAGTCAATGACAACAGGAAGCGTTACCTGCGTATTAAAAAGCTTCATCACTTCGCGCATATCGCGAACTTCATCGCGTCCGACATATGCGACGCATAGATCAAGCATATGCGCACCTTCTTTGACCTGCTCTTTTGCCATCGCAACGGCAGATTCATAATCCTCTTTGAGGATAAGGTCTTTGAATTTCTTCGAGCCGTTGGTATTACATCTCTCACCAACGATGACCGGGGCCGGCTCCATGTTGAGCGGTGCTGATGAATAGATAGATGATGCAGACGGCGTCCAACTTACCGAACGCTCTTTGGTTGTAATACTTTGTGCAAGTGAAGCAAGACGAGCGATATGATCTTTGCGTGTACCGCAGCATCCGCCTATTATAGAGACACCGAGATCACCAACAAAATGCTTCATCCACTTCTCCATCTCTTCGGGAGTAAGATGATAATGCGCCACTCCACCGACGTTTTCCGGCAGACCGGCATTCGGCATACAGAAGATGGGCTTCGATGAGCTTTGCGTGAGGAAACGGACGTTCTCTTCCATCTCCTTCGGTCCCGTTGCGCAGTTCATTCCGATGGCTGTGATAAAGTCGTATGGCTCAAGCGCTGTAAGCGCTGCGCCTATCTCCGTACCCATAAGCATCGTACCCATCGTCTCGATAGTTACGGATGTGATGACAGGAATCTGAACTTTGCGTTCGGAAAAAAGATCTTGCGCCGCTGCAAGCGCGGCTTTCATCTGCAAAAGGTCTTGCGAGGTCTCGATACAGAAAAGGTCTGCACCACCATCAAGCATGCCTGCCATCTGTGTATAGAACGTCTCCCGTTGTTCATCAAAAGTGATATGACCGAGCGATGGGAGCTTTGTTGTCGGACCGATAGAGCCAGCAACGAACCGAGGTCTCTCTTTCGTGGAAAAATCGCGAGCTACTTTCTTTGCTAACTCCGTCGCTTCTTTTGAAAGCTCGTACGCAAGATGCCCAAGGTCATATTCGGCAAGGACGATAGAGGCAGAGCCGAAGGTATTCGTCTCGATAACATCCGCTCCGGCATCAAGATAATCATAATGCACAAGCTCGACAGCCGACGGCTTTGAGCGCACGAGATATTCGTTACATCCCGCAAGATGCTCACCACCGAAATCATCAGGCGTGAGGTTCTGCGTCTGCAAATGCGTACCGGTAGCCCCGTCAAAGACAACAGGACGTTCTTTTATGAGTTGTTCAAAGGTCATTAGTTGTACTACACAAGTCGGAACATGTTTAGTTCAATACCGGCTCATGTTCTTTGCTATCACTCTTCTTCTCTCTTGATAAGAATGTATAGAGTGCAGGAATAACGAAGAGGGTTAGGATAAGCGAGAACATCAATCCTCCGATGATAGCAACGCCCATACCAATGCGGCTCTTTGCAGCGGCGCCTAGAGCCAGCGCTATCGGGAGCACACCGAGGACGGTTGCAAGACTTGTCATGAGGATAGGGCGAAGTCGCTGCGATGCGGCGGCGATAACTGCCTCGCGAAGTTGCAGTCCTTCTTTCTTCTTCTGGTTTGCAAACTCTACAATGAGGATACCATTCTTCGTCACGATACCGATAAGAACGATGATACCTATCTGGCTGAAGATGTTGAGCGTCTCATTCGATGCCCAAAGCGCAAGCATTGCACCGGCAAGTGCAAGTGGGACGGTGAACATGATCGTGAGCGGATCGGAGAAACTCTCGAACTGCGCTGCGAGAATAAGATAAATAAGAACAAGCGCAAGTAAGAATGCGAAGAGCAAGCTATCGGAGCTTTCCGCAAATTCTTTTGATGTCCCTGCAAGTGCAGTACTGAACGACTCATCCAATGTTTCTTTTGCAATTTTCCGCATCTCATCAATACCCTGTCCGAGCGTTATGCCGGGTGCAGGCTGTGCGGAGACTGTTGCGGAAACGTAGCGATTATATCTGTATAATTGCGGCGGACTGCTTCTATCAGAAACTTTGATGACATTATCAAGCTGTATCTGCTCGCCTACATTATTTCGGATCACGAGTGAGCGAAGATCGAGAGGATCATTGCGGTCAGCACGCTCTGCCTGACCGATAACCTGATACTGCTTGCCATTCATGACAAAAAACCCGTAGCGCTGTCCGCTATAATAAAGCTGAAGTGCTTCGGCAATATCGCGAACCGAGAGCCCAAGCGAACGGGCACGTTCGCGGTCGATCTCAATGGTAAGTTCAGGTTTATTGAACTTCAGATCAAGATCGGAAACCTGAAACTTCGGATTCTGCTGCACCTTCTCCATGAACTTCGGAAGATACTCTTTCAGCTTTGTAAAGTTCGGTGCCTGCAAAACGAACTGAACAGGTAATCCCGCTCTGCCGCCTGTTGAGATGGTCTGCTCCTGAATGATGAAGGTACGCGCAAACGAACGCTGCTTTAATTTCGGATTGAGTTCATCGACGATCTGCTGCTGCGTTGTGGTACGCTCATCAAACGGTACAAGCGAAATACGCATAAAACCGGAGTTCACTCCGCCGGCTCCCATTCCGGGCGAAGTAACAGCAATGATCGCCTTTATCTCGGGCATTGTATCAATGATGTCAAAGAGATCACCGAGATAGGTATTCATTGCCTCAAAGCTTGTACCTTCGGGGGCAGTCGATGATATCTGGAAGCGGCTCTTATCCTCGAGCGGCGCAAGTTCGGAAGGTACTTTGCTGCCAACAAAGTAGATCACCCCAAAAGTAACCAACATGATCACAAGCGATACCCAGCGATGCTTCATGAACAAACGAAGTGATCGTTCATATGACTCTCCGAGCCACACGAAGAATCGTTCTGATAGAGTAAAGAACTTCCCGTGCTTTGTCGTATGCTTGAGCATACGAGCACTCATCATCGGTGTAAGTGTAAGCGATATGACAGCAGAGATGATGACCGTCCCTGCTACGACTATTCCAAACTCTCGGAATAACCTCCCCGTCACACCTTGCAAAAAGATAACCGGCAAGAACACTGCTGCAAGAGTGACAGTGGTTGAAATGATAGCAAAGACTATTTCCTTAGCACCTTCATGCCCGGCTCGTAACGGGTCGATTCCCTTTTCTATCTTTTGATAGATATTTTCCAGAACCACAATTGCATCATCAACGACGAGCCCTGTTGAGAGTACAATAGCAAGTAAGGTAAGAATATTTATCGAGTATCCGAAAAGATACATGATAAAGAAACCGCCTATGAGTGAGATGGGGATAGCGATAACGGGAATGAGCGTCGTTCGCCAATCACGCAAGAAAAGGAATATAACGAGTACGACGAGAATAAATGCAAGAAGAATTGTCTCTTCTACTTCACTGATAGCAGTTCTGATGCTTGTCGTCGCATCAATTGCAAGATTCAGCTTTAAGTCTTCGGGGAGTTCTTTCTTGATATTCTCAACACGCTTATAGAACTCATCGGCAATGGCTATGTAGTTCGCTCCGGGCTGCGGGATAACGGCAATACCCACCATAGGTATCTTCCCTTTTCCGCGAAGGAGCGTACGTTCATTTTCAGGTGCGAGGACTGCTCTTCCAATATCCTTAAGCTTAACCGTCATTCCTTCAGCGCTTTCTTTCAGGATAAGCTCGTCAAAGTCATTCGGTGTTGTCAGACGTCCGAATGTGCGGATCGTAAGCTCCGTAGTATTCCCCTCAATTCTTCCCGAAGGCAACTCTACATTCTCTTTTTCAAGTGCATTGCGGAGGTCTGTGGGTGTGAGTTGATATGCAGCGAGTTTTGCAGGGTCAATAAGCAGACGCATTGCATACTTCTTCTCACCCCATATATTGATAGCGCTGATCCCGGGTATCGTCTGTAACCGTTCTTTAAAAACATTATTTGCTATATCGGTCAGATCAAGAAGTGAACGCGATTCGCTCTGCACCAAGAGTGAAAGTATCGGAAAAGAATTCGCATCCGATTTTGCAACGACAGGAGGATCAACATCCGGTGGAAGCGAGCGTACC
>DATDEW010000032.1:0-3227 GCA_036522935.1 Kapaibacterium sp. (SeqCode) | reverse complement strand
CTGATGGAACACTCTCCCCTCTCCCGCATGACACAGCAGGATACTTCGACCAGGCATCTGACCTTGGTACCGAGATCCGTAAAGAGATGACCTTTGCTCTCAAAGAGCTTGGTATTGACGTTGAGGCGCTTCACCACGAAGTTGCTATCGGTCAGCATGAAATTGACTTCAAGTACGATGGTGCACTCCGTTGCGCTGACATCGTCATGATGATGAAATACACATTGAAGTCGGTTGCAATGCAATATGATCTTCATTGTACCTTCATGCCGAAGCCGATCGCCGGCATCAATGGCTCGGGTATGCACGTTCACCAGTCACTCTTCTCCGGTGACGGCAAGAAGAACCTCATGCATGACCCTAAGGGCGAGTATCAGCTCTCTGAGCTTGCAAAGCAGTACATCGCAGGTCAGCTTGTTCATATCCGCGCTATGAATGCTGTTCTTAATCCGACCGTAAATTCATACAAGCGCCTGGTTGTTGGCTACGAAGCACCTGTATACGTAGCTTGGGGACAGCGTAATCGTTCTGCTCTTATCCGTATTCCACGCATCACAGCTGGTCGTGAGAAAGCAGTTCGCGCTGAACTCCGCTGCCCAGATCCGACAGCAAATCCGTACTTGGCATTTGCAGTTATGCTTGCAGCAGGTCTTGATGGTATTGAAAAGAAGATGAAAGCTCCGGCTCCTGTCGAAGAGAACATCTTTGAATTCACCGACGAGACAGCAGCGGCACGTGGAATCACCACCGTTGCAAAGAACCTCATGGAGGCACTCGATGAGCTAAGCAAGGATAAAGTTATCCGCGAAGCACTTGGTGAGTTCTGCACCGAGAAGCTTATCGAAGCAAAGACCGCCGAATGGGATTCATACCGCATGGCAGTCAGCCAATGGGAGCTTGACCGTTACCTCGAGGTATATTAATACTCATACTTACCTCTCAAATGAAGCTCGTCAGAAAACTGACGGGCTTTGTTATTTGGGGTAACTCACTATAATATTCACCGGCTTATTGTAAAAAACGTTTGCTAATTTATCAATTACTTTCCATAAACTAAAAGGAAAATACCTCAAGATAATATGTGTCCGTACGAAAAGTAGAAGTTTATTATTGAATATCCTCCATGACGGACTCATCGTTTTTAAAGGATGATACGATAGTAGTTTTGCCTCGTTGAACGAGTGAAGATGCGAGTTCAGCGGAGTTTTCTGGTTGCAGTGGATGCAGAGTGCATACTTGAGTACTTCTTTATATGGAGTGGAGATAATAAGGACACCACCGGGCTTGACGACTCTATGTAATTCATGTACAAACTTTTCAGGCTCACTGACATGCTCGATGATCTCAGCAGCGATGATACAATCGAATGAGTTATCGGCAAACGGAAGTGCGAATGCATCTGCCGCAACGCCAACATGCTTATCACTCGGATACCCGGTAAGTGCCTTCCCTGGATTTGTTATTGAGGCATCAAGTGAATAGACGGTCTTCCCTTTCGGTAAAAAGGTCTTTGCAACCCATGCAGAGCCACAGCCGACATCAAGGATCGTACTAACGTTCGAGGGTACAAGTGAAGTGATATACTCACGCAAGCGTCGCTCGCTATGCTCGGTAGCCCCGCTGCGTTCCTCGAAATAATCAAATTCATCAGCATCAATGCGGTAGTGTGCAAGGTAATCAAAGCCGGGTTCGTCGAGTATAGGTTTCTTGGGGATGAGGTTAACAACGCCGTTTTGTATGGGGTAGTCATGCTTTGCCGATGAACACCGATACCACGCGCCATCTTTATGTAAAACATCTCCACACTCCGGACAAAGAAACTCTATCATACCACGTATTGTCTTAAAATTGTACCACAAACAACTTTACAATACAATACTAACGTTCAACAAAAAAGCCCCATAAGTGTGAGGCTTTTTTGTCATGGATAACTAACATCTTAAAGTTTGACAGAGAAACTCAACGAATATACAGCCCCTTTCCTATTATACTTATCGTAGAGACTTGCTGATTGAGACAAAGGATCCTTTGTAAAGTCAAAGGCTTTTGCATCGTCAACCACAAAGTTATCGCTTCCGAAGTATTGCGTCTGCGCTATAATATCCTTCGCGCTAAACTTTAACTCAAAGCGATCCAGGAATGGCTGACTGATCGTCAAGTCGAATACATTACGAGGATATTCGAAAATATTACCTGAATATGGATTCACCTCTACAAGACGTTTACCAAATGTATTATAGAGTGCATTGATCGACGTTCCCCATGATGGGTGAGTATAAAGCAACCCAACGTTCACAGTGAATGGCGACTGGCCCTGCATCGGACGAACTTTTGGACCTTGACCTGCAGTAAGGTCACTCACGTCTACTTCAGAGAATGTTCGTGAGTAGTTGAAGGTCAATAAGAATACATTAAAGTCATTTACTATGAAGCCAAGATTTTTACGAAGTTCAAGCTCAACACCATAGTTAATTGCCGGCTTTGATGAGTTCGCCCAACTGCGAATACTATTCGATCCTTGTACCGTAGACTCAATAGCGCCACCTTCAAATTGAGATGTATCACCAAGCCCCATAAACCCGTTCAATCCAAACTGTTTATGGAATACACTGACAGAGATAAGTTCACCTGCAGTAGGAAACCATTCATACCTGAAATCAAGATTACGAACGAGTGAACGCTCAATGCTTGTGTCGCCTTGTACAAGAGAACCTATATCAAAATCATAGAACGAAAACGGGGCGATCTCTCTGAATTCAGGTCTTGATACTGTTTGAGAGACTGCAGCACGAAGATTCATCTGTTCATTGAGAGCATAAATAAAGTTTAACGATGGAAGTATGTCATTGTATTCTCGAATGTAATGAACCTCTCCACCACCGATATATGCAGAATTTAATCGGGTAAGTGTGTGCTCATATCGTATACCACCAATAATACGAAGCTCTCCAAATGGGACATCAGCCATTGCATATGCTGCACCTACATTTTCGCTAGCATCGTACCTGTCATTTTCATTTGTAAGCTCATCCATTAAAAACCCTTGGGCGCCTATATTCTTTTCACTAAATATTGTGTCAGGGCTTTGAAGTGTTAATGCAGAGTTTGATGGGTTTGCAAGTACCATAGCAAGTACTCTTGCACTAAAATCTCTGTTGCGATTATTCAGAAGTCCACCAACTTTTACTTTTGTAGCTTCAACCGGAATAGAAAAATCTACTGCTCCT
>DATDEW010000031.1:0-2793 GCA_036522935.1 Kapaibacterium sp. (SeqCode) | reverse complement strand
GCGACTCGAAGAACCTCCAACTACCGAGTCCTGTGTCCCATCTACTAAGTGACTTGAGATATGACTTAATCGTATTCGAGAAGTAAGATAAGGGTTTGATAAAAACTGTGGGATGACAGCATTAAAACCAAAGAAATAATCTGCAGTCTCAACAGGAAAGCGAAAGCCCTCTAATGTTTTGAGACCGCTCCATATCAGACACTCTGCCCCAAAGTTAACAGTTGGCAGTCGTAAGAATGCCATACCAAAACCTGCCTCGAGACGAAGACGTGTTGCATCTGCATCGTAGCAGGTCGTAAAACGATTTGGTTCAAGAAAAGAACCGAAAAGCGGCTTCCAGATGGATTGAGCTGATATGGGCGTTGCCGCAAATATCACAAGTATAAGAGCAAAGCGGATATTTTTCATCACGAATGATAAACACGGCCTTTCCACTTTACGTCACGCTGAAAGTAGAGGATAGGTACACAGAGCAAAAAGAACAGAAGGTAGAGTTGGTATAAGGGGACAAATAATAATAATCGGTTTCGCCCCATTGAGTTAAGAGTCGGCACAAGTATCAGAAGGTCTGTTGCGCATTTGAGGCCAAACATCATCAGTCCAAATGACAGAGAACTTGAGAACAGAGATAGAATCAGCAATGCAGCTCCAATGAAACCTATTCCTATTATAACATGTCCGGGCCATCCGATCGACTTCCCGCCTTGTACCCAACGCTGTTTCTGTCGCCACCACGTTTTGAAATTAGGCGTAGGTTCTGTCAATACTGCAAAATTTGGGCTTGTCTTTGATCGTACTTTCCAGCCTGACTTCCATACTGCCTGGAACAAGGCAAGATCTTCGGTCACACTAAATGTCACCTTTCGATAACCACCTAATGATTCATAGACAGACCTGCGTACTGAAAAGTTATTACCAATGATAGATGTTGGTACATTGTAGTTTATTCCCGACATACCAAGTGCCAGTACCTCTACCATTTCTATCGAATGACAAGCATCAAATAGATTACCTCCGTCTATAGAGGTGATACTTGCCACCATGCCTGTTTTCTCATCATACCATGATACATATTCCTTCGCCCATCCAATAGGAACATGGCTATCGGCATCTGTCATTAATATTATTTCCCCTGTAGCAACATCAAACCCTTGGGCTAATGCATTGACCTTGCCATGCAGACCGGTATCGGCGTCAGACGTACTAAGTATTCTAAGGTTTGGAAGTTTGGCTTTCCACTCGGAGAGTATGTCACCGGTTCTATCAGTCGAGTGGTCATTTACTATGAGCAGTTCGATCTTTTCAATAGGGTAATCAAGAGCGGTAAGTGAAGTGATGCATTTAGAGATGGAATTCTCTTCATTTCTGGCACATACGATCACTGTGATCGTAGGTAGTTCACTATCAGAAAGAGATCTTTTCTTTTTTGTAGAAATGGCGCGTAGAACCCCCGGCACAAACAGGAGAAGCCCCCCAATATACGTCAGTAAAAGCGTTATGAGGAGCGAGTCACTCATGTTAGTGCCAAGGTATCACTTCCGCATGAAAATCAAGCAGCGCCTCGTTCGGGTTCAGTGTATGAAGCTGCATGAATATCTTGTCACCTATCTCAAGCTTGCCTGTTCCGCCAGGAGTCCCCGTAAAAAGAATGTCCCCGGTTCTCATACTCAATGTTTTTGATAGATGAGTAACCATCATCTCCGGTGAAAATATCATTTGATTGGTATATGCTCGTTGACGGAGTTCACCATTGATGAACAAAGAGAAACCAAGTTTATCAAATGAAGGTACGTTCTCATATGTGAGGAAGTGACTTATTTGTCCCGAGCCGTCAAATCCTTTGGAAAGTGTCCAGGGCAACCCTTTCTTCTTTGCTTCGTTCTGCTTATCTCGCTGGGTAAGATCAAGACCTATGGCATACCCGGCAATTATATCAGCCGTGCTAAAGGCAGGGATATTGCGACCGTTGCCTTTCAAGAGAAGCACAAGCTCTCCTTCAAATTCAAGAGATTCCGTATCAGGCGGATGTTCTATTGCAGTATACGCTCCCTGGCGAAATGAACAGTAGGGTTTGGTAAAGACGACGGGATCTTGTGGTACTTCGTTGCCAAGTTCATTGATATGGTCAACGTAATTTCGGCCGACGCAATAGATCGTGCCAAGTTCATATAATTCATCTCCGTGTGTGCCTTCAAATAGCAGTTCCATATGACGTATTTGTTAGGTGGTCAATGCCTGTAGAGCGAAAATACCTCTTTTTCTTTTTCCAACCTGCGGTTTCCCGTATTCTTTACTTTTTCTTAAAACTGATCGACATGATCGGCAGTGAGTAAATTGCTGCATTCTGCATCTGATATGGCTGATCAGGCACAATAAACCTCCGACGCTCAAATTGGAGTATCCTGAACGGTGATGGTCCCGCATACCGTAAACTGTCACCATAAAACTGCGGCTCAAGAGTTACCATAATAAGGCCAGTCCCTACATCCTGCGGCTGTGACTTTGCGCCGCCGGGGAATTCATAGGCATCACCACTGCTATCGCTGTCATGTCCACTTGCTGTAGTAAAGAGACCGTATAAGAACTGATGCGGTGGGAAGAAATCGTTGTCATAAGCCCACGTAGCATAATCCCACCCTGCCGGAGGAAGCGGTAATGATTCAATTGAAGGGACGAATGCAGGTCCTGCAAAGCGAAGGAAGTAGAATTCCCTTGTATACGCCTCGGAGTCAATTGATTTCGAGGTGAATGTCAGCATTCCAGAAGTATTCTGCATCGAATCAAATGAAATAT
>DATDEW010000030.1:0-4357 GCA_036522935.1 Kapaibacterium sp. (SeqCode) | reverse complement strand
CGCATTAACGTCGCGCGAACAGATAATTATGTTGAGGTAAAAGACAGGATTGCTGCGCTATACGTATCAAAACCTTCAGAATTTAAAACGCTTTTTCTACTTGGCAAAGTACCTGTACCATATTCCGGTTTTTTAGCTCCTGATGGACATATCCCCGATCATTTTGGCGCATGGCCTGCTGATGTGTATTATGGTGAATTTGATCTTGATTGGATGGACGAAGTAAGTGTCACAGATTATACCATTAGCGGTGTTCCGATCGATTCGAACTCTGTCCGCAAAGCGAATCTCAATATGGCAGGTGATGGGAAGTTCGATATAGATAAACTTGATGAGGATGTTGAATTGATGATCGGGCGCGTTGACTTATCAAACATGACCGCATTCGGAAAAACGGAGAAAGAGCTTCTCAAGCAGTATCTTGATAAAGACCATAACTACCGAGTCGGACTTCTTGCCGCCCCAATGCGTGGGCTGGTTGATAATAACTTTGGATACATGAGCGGCGAAGCATTTGCTTCAACCGGCTGGCGGAATATGGCACCACTGGTAGGAAAAGATAGTCTAAAGGAGATCGATTGGTTCAACACACTATCGGTTGACCCATATCTATGGGCATATGGAACAGGTGGTGGGAATAACGAGGGCGCTGGTGGTGTCGGAAGTACAAGTGATTTTGCGACAAGAGGGTCGAAAGCAATTTTCACAATGCTATTCGGAAGTTATTTCGGCGATTGGAACACGTCGAATAATTTTCTTCGCGCACCGCTTGCTTCGGAGTATGGTCTTTCATGTGCCTGGTCGGGCAGACCGTATTGGCACTTCTTTCCGATGGGGCTTGGGCAGTCACTTGGCTATTGTGCTCGCTTAACTCAAAATAACACTGGCTCATATTTGGTGTCGGGTTTTCCAACTCCAGGTTCCGCAGCGCCGAATAGTGTACATATAGCATTGATGGGTGACCCAACGCTGCGGCTGTATCCTGTGATGCCGCCTTCAAACATGACTACGACGACGAATACGTCGGCAAATTCTGCAACATTAGGTTGGGATCATTCGACAGACCCGAATTTTGACGGATATCAGATATATAGATCCTCATCAAAAGAGGGTGCATATAAACTTCTTGCAACAGTTGGTAAGCAAACAAAGACCTATACTGACATATATCCTCTTGATAGCATCAACTACTATTTTGTGCATACATATCGCTTAGAGACAAGCCCGAGCGGTTCATACTATAACCTTAGTCCGGGAGTTTGGAATCAGTCTAATCCCCTCAAGAATGATGTTATCGTAGAGGAGTTTTACCACTCTGATAAACTGACAGCATTGCAGACATCACTCTCCAGCCAGATAACTCTTACGCTTGAAAATACTTCGGACATACAGATGTCAGTGGTTGATGCAACAGGAAAAACACTCTCTGTAGTAACTGACCGAGTACTTTCACAGGGAGAGTATCGCTTTGAGCTTCCATATACTAATCTCTCCAGTGGCGTCTATTTCGTTAGGGTTATCGGCACCCAAAAGCCGCTTTCGGCAAAGATATTGGTCGTAAAATAGCCGAAAGGCAAAAGGAGCGGAATCCATAGGTTTTACCTGTGCGTTATCAAATAAGATAACCAAGGTAAATCCATGAAGCACGTTCGTACACTTTCTATTTTTCTTGTTCTTTCTTGTTTGGTAGTTGTGTCGGTTCATTCTGAACCAACAAGTGATAATTCGGGCAAGAAAACCACTCAGAAGAAGCAAACCAAAAAAGCGAAGCAAAAGAAGCAAACGAAGAAAGACACTGCTTCAAAAACCGCACCTGCACCTATTATTGAGCGCCATTACCCGCCTCCGGGCTCAAGCGGACAGGTCAAGAACTATGATTTCTTACTTAAGCGTACGTCATACCCCGATGGCGAAGTCACTCCTGAAATGTATATGGAAGCCCATGAGCAGGCACGTAAACTTCCGGTATATTCACGTCGCAGTCCTCAAACGCAGCAAGCAGCTAACACGTGGGAGAGTGTCGGTCCGTTTGGTATAGGCGGCAGAGTTTCTGCGCTTGCTATGCATCCGACCGATTCAAACATCTTTTATGTAGGCGCTGCCGCAGGAGGAGTTTGGAAGACCATTGATAAGGGTAAGTCCTGGAAAAATCTTACGGATACTTTCCGTTTACTACCAACAGGGTACTTGACGATCGACCCACATCATCATGAAACTGTCTATTACGGTCAAGGTGAGCCAAATAATAGCGCGGATTCCTATCCCGGAAATGGTTTGTATCGTACGACTGACGGCGGTACTTCATGGTCACATCTTGGTCTTGAGAAAACCCGTACTATTTCGCAGATCATCGTTGATCCGATAGATAGAAATACGATTTATGTTTGTGCACCGGGTTCGACTACAGCATCTGACGCAAATCGTGGTATATATAAGTCGACAGATTTTGGAGCAACATGGAAGAATGTTTTACTTGTTCGCGGTGGAACAACTCCAACATCACGTCCTATCCCTATCATTGATCTAGTAATGAATCCGCTCAACAATCAAGAGCTTGTTGCGGCATCATGGGATAAAGCGGGGTATATTTATACCGGGCTATGGCATTCGCTTGATGCAGGTGTTTCATGGAAGCGAATTGATACAGGAAAAACAACATATCCAAATGCACTCAAAGATAAGAGATTTGCACGTGGTTCACTCCTTTGGGTGAACGCAGGTGCTACGTCGGTTTTGTATTCGCTCACTACGAAGACAGATACAAACATCATAACTCATTATGCAACAGATGAGAATCTGTACGCGCTATTTAAAACAACAAACCCCGCGGCTGATAGTTGGACAAAGTGTATTGATTCAACATTCCGTATTCCCTATAAAGGCAATAATGTTGATAGTGTTAAGTTCTTTTCCAATCAAGGTGGGTATAATAACTTTCTCGCAGGCAACCCGAAGCGACCAAATGAAATATATGTAGGGGGTATAGACGTTATTCGTTCGACCGATGGAGGTACAACATTTACTAATATCACCAAAGGATATCCGGCATATTTTTCCAACGACAGAACACAGCATAGTGATCAACATGCATTAGCATTTTCCGCAGCATCTAGCGGGAATGATCTTTTTAATGGTTCTGACGGGGGAGTATTCCATACAACTAACTACGGTGATACGTGGGAACAGTTGAAGGGCATCCCGATGACGATGATCTACCACGTTGAACCATGGATATCCGGGATGAAACATCTTGGGAATAACTTCCCCCCGGACTCACTAAAGTTCATTGCCGGTACGCAGGATAACGGCTCCATCTCAAAAGGTCTGACCAATGATACGGATTGGCGATGGATAAATCGTGGTGATGGAGGTTGGGCACAGGTGCATCCGAATGATACTGAAAAGATCATAACCTCTATTCAACTAGGGAAAGTACTTGTTAAGAATACCCTTGAGTCACTGCGCCCGAATCTTGTGACTGATGAAGGCAGCGCGGCAAATCCTGCACGTTGGTACCAGATAAGTAAAATACTTACACATGGTGATAAACGCTTGACCGACACAAATGAAAGTTGTGCGTTCATTCCTCCTGTTGTCCTTGACAATGAAAGACCGAACGAGCTTTATACCCCTCGTACACGCCTTTACCGGGCAAAAATTGATTGGGCCAATCCTGACAATACAACATGGAGCGTCTGGAGTCCGCAAACGTGTGGCACGCCAAATAAGCCAAGCAATTGGTATACGGGATATATCAATGCAGTTGGGGTAGGAGTTCGTGATGAAAACATGCGACCGATGCTTTGGATCGGCGGATTATATAATGGGGCAAGAACAAGCCTGTACCGTTCTCTGTATGATCCAACACTCCATCAAGATTCTATGCCCAGATGGATTCGTGCTGATACCGGGTTGACACCTCCAGCATATGTTTCCTGTATCATCCCGGATAGGAGTGACTCATTAAAAGCATTTTGCTCGCTTTCGAGCTTTGGTGCGAATCGTCTTTTTATGACCGTCAACGGTACCAAGTGGACGAGCATTACAGGTGACCTTCCTTCTGCACCGATCAATTCATTCCTTATTGATACTATTGCAGAACAAGGGAATCCCCTTGCAAAAAATCAGTGTATGATCGTCGGTACTGATATTGGAGTCTTTGTAACTACAAATGGCGGAAAGAATTGGGCAACGCTTGGCGAAGGTCTTCCACCCGTTGTAGTAGAACATGTTACACGGTATAAGAACTATCTCATCGCAGCTACTCATGCACGTGGCGCGTTCGTGATAGATATTTCAGATCTACGGGCAGAACCGCTTAATTCAGTACGAAGCGGAAGCTATATAGGTAAGATAG